>JBILWQ010000329.1:0-2565 GCA_044369805.1 Phycisphaerales bacterium | reverse complement strand
CCATGGTTATCGCTCTGTGTATCCTCCCGCCCGGGGCTGTCGATATAACAGGCGATATGAGTTTCGTTGGTTCTGAACTACGCCGTCTTGGGCTGGACCGAAGTCGGTCCTGGGCCGCGCGACAACGGGGGATCACATGTGCGGCATCGCCGGGTTGATCACGCGAAGCCAGGGAGACGATCCGAGCCGGGCCATCCGGGCGTGTGTCGAACGCCTGCGTCATCGCGGGCCGGACCAGCAACAGGCCATGGGCGAGACATGCGGGTCGTTCAACGTCCTGCTTGGCCACACCCGGCTGGCGATCATCGACCTGACGCCCGGGGGCAGCCAGCCGATGTCGAGCGGCAACGGCCGCTACACCATCGTCTTCAACGGCGAGATCTACAACTACCTGGAGCTTCGCCAGAAGCTCAAGGCACAGGGCACCCGGTTCTCGTCGGACTCGGACACCGAGGTGCTCATCGAGGCCTGGGCGTCATGGGGACCGGCCTGCCTGACGCAACTGGTCGGCATGTTTGCGTTCGCGGTGCTTGATCGACAAGAGCGCACGGTGACGCTCGTGCGCGATGCCTTCGGGATCAAGCCGCTCTTCTGGTCCAAGGATGCCGATGGATTCCGGTTCGCCTCCGAGCTGCCGGCGCTTGCAGGCATGGGCGCCAGCACGCCACAGCTCGAGCGTGCGGTGACGATCGAGTACCTGCTCTATGGCACGCAGGACCTGGGACCGGAGACCTTCGTGCAGGGAATCTCCTGCCTGCTGCCGGCCCACATGATGACCTTCTCGCTGGAGAGCGGCGCCACCCGGACCGAGCGCTGGTGGACGCCGTCCATCGAAGAGTCGACATCGATGAACCGCAAGGACGCCGCCGAGCAGCTGCGTGACCTCTTCCTGGAGAGCGTGCGGCTGCACATGCGCAGCGACGTTCCGGTCGGGGTCGCGCTCTCCGGGGGTGTCGACTCGTCGGCGATCGTCTGCGGGATCAGGCACCTCTTCCCGGACGCCGACCTGCATACCTTCAGCTACGTAGCGGAGGACGGGGCGATCAGCGAGGAGCGGTGGATCGATGCAGTCAACGACCATGTCCGTGCCACGCCGCACAAGGTGCGTGCATCGGCAGCCGGGCTGGCGGAAGACCTTGACTCACTCATCATGTCCCAGGGGGAGCCCTTCGGCGGCACGATGCTCTACGCCCAGTACTGCGTGTTCCGGGCCGCGCACAACGCCGGGATCAAGGTGGTCCTCGAGGGACAGGGCGGCGACGAGATGCTGGGTGGGTACGGCGGGTTCCCGGGATTCGTCATGCGGAGCCGCCTCGAGCGGCTGGACCTGCTGGGTGCGGCGCGCTTTGCCGGCGCATGGTGGTGGAACCATCGTCACCGCGGCGCCGGAAGATGGCGGGCGCTCCTCGGGGAGTTGCCACTGCCGGGACGCACCCGGCGCACACGGCGGAAGAGGCTGGCGGCGATCTCGTCGAAGCCGTGGCTCCATGTCAACCCCGCCGAACCGGGGCTGGGCACCGAACTCGGACGTCCGTACCGAGGCAGCGCGCGGGGGCGTCGGCTTGCCGAGACCCTGCTGCTCTCCATGACGCGGTACAGCCTGCCGCACCTGCTCCGCTACGGCGACCGGAACGCGATGGCGTTCTCGATCGAGAACCGGGTCCCCTTCGTCACGCTTCCCATCGCGGAGTTCGTCCTGCGACTTCCGGAGCGCCACCTCGTCTCGACGGACGGCGGAACCAAGTCGCTCTTCCGGCGCGCCATGCGCGGCATCGTCCCGGACGTCATTCTTGACCGTCACGACAAGGTCGGATTCTCGACGCCGATGCGGCAGTGGATGCGGAAGGGGCTGTTGCAGCGACTCCCTTCGCTGGTCGACTCGACGGAGTCCTCGATCCTGCGCCGCGAACACGCCTCGGACTTCGTGGCCCAGGAGCTCTTCCGATCATCGTCCCAGGAGATGGACTGGACGGCTTGGAGGGTCTTCAACCTCATGCAGTGGCAGCGGCTGATGGGCGTGGAGGCGAATCGGGCGTGATCGAGCGGCCGTTGGCGTGGTAGCCTGTCGGCGTTCCCATGCCCTCGCCCTTCCGCATCGGAATCGTCGGGACCGGGCTCATCGTCCAGGAATCACACCTGCCGGCGTGCCTTGCGGCGAGCGACGTCGAGGTGTCCGCGCTTGTCGATGCCGCGCCTGGGCGGGCGGATGAGTGCGCCCGGCGATTCGGGCTGGCCGCACGCATCCTGTCCGACGCGTCCGAGCTTGCCGGGATCGTCGACGGGGTCATCATCGCCACGCCCGACGATTCGCACGCCGAGATCGCGGAACGTTGCCTGCAGGCTCGGCTGCCGGTTCTGATCGAGAAGCCGCTCGCCCCGACGGACGAGGAGTGCGAGCGCATCCGGGTGGCGGCCAGGCGGCACGCGACCACGGTGGCCGTCGGGTACTGCCTGAGGTTCTGGCCGAGCGTCGACCTGGTGGCGAACCTGCTGCGGTCCGGGGCCCTGGGCACGCCGCGCCGCTACGTGATGCAGGTCGGGTCTTCCGGAGGATGGGCTCCGCTC
>JBILWQ010000048.1:0-9549 GCA_044369805.1 Phycisphaerales bacterium | reverse complement strand
GTTGATGCCGGCGAAGCCCTGCACGCGGCCCTCGGCCAGGAACTCGATCGAGAGGGGCTCACGCGGATCGGCACCCTTCGCGTCCAGTCCCACGCAGATCCACTTGTGACCCTGAAGCGAGGCGGGGCTCTTCTCCGCCCGCTTCTCCTGCTCCACCCAGACGGGTTCCGAACTGCAGCTCACGCACGGGAGCATGGCAGCGGACAGGATCAGGATGAGGGGCGAGCGGGACATGGGAGGTTCCTCCGGTTTCGGGTGGTCGCCACAAAGACTAGCGTTCGCACGCGTTCCCGACGGCCATGCATGTCGCGAGCGCACCCCTGACCTCGGCCAGGACGAAGGCGAGCGCGTGTCCTCTCGGCGGCCCACGCGAGGAGATCGCCGATTCCCGACCGATGTTCTTGAGACCGGCCGCCGATCGGGCATGAAATGGGCCCCCCGCGGGATCCGCCGGGTCGCGGTCCACGCGTGTGGCCGGGCCCAAGGATGACGCGGGGCACTCCAAGGAGACTCTGATGCCCCTTTCCACCTCGACCCGCCGGTTCCTGGGCACCGCGGCGCTTCTGATCGCTTCCCAGGCCGCCAACGCAGCCATCGTGCTCGGCAACGGCGACTCCATCAATCTCGGCACCCTGCTGGCCAGTGGCAGCGACCGGACCGTCATCATCAACGACAAGATGTTCCATTTCGAGTCGTTCGCATCTTCGCAGATGCAGGCCTCGAGCTTTTCGGTGATCGGCTTCATCTCGGCCAACCCCAACCAGTATGGCCTTTACAACGTGGGCTTCGACCTGGTCGGCCCCTTCGGTGACGGCAACCCAGGCGATGGCGTGGTGCACGAGATAAACCTGCAGTACGAGGTCTCGGTGCTGCCTTCGTACTACGCGCAGGGGGTGCGCCTGCGCGACGCGCGCCTGACCTTCAACGGCTCCGCGGGCGCCGACGGTTCGTATGCCCGTGTGGACGAGACGGTCATCGACCTGGACACCAACACGTTCCTCGGGAACATGTCGGTGTACGACATCTTCGGCCCGCCATCGAGCACCCGATACTCGCAGGACGTGGACTTCGTGGACCTCTACGGCGGTCCGGGCTACCGCGCGTTCGAGGTGAACAAGGACCTCAAGTTCTTCGCGGCCACGCAGAGCGACTTCGCCACCGCCTCGTTCGTGCGGCAGGAGTTCAGTCAGGTGCCGGGTCCGGGGGTTGGAGCGTTGTTGGCGGCGGCGTGCGCCATGGCCCGTCGGCGTCGGGCCTGAGCGGAACACGTTTACGCGATGCCCGCGGAGCGGGGCGCCAGCCTTCGGCGCGCCCGCTCCGCGCGTTTTTGTGCCGCCACCGCGGAACTTCGCCGCGTTGCAGGACTGCGGGAATCCCGCAACACGGGCCGGCAGATCATCGGATTCGGCGCATGGTGCAAGTCCCGATCGTCGCGTTGGGGCGTTACAGCGTGTAGCGCCCCAGACGGACCCGGCGAGGGGAACAGGAGACACCCATGCGACAGATGCAATGCACCGCGGCCGTGACGCTCGCGGCAACACTGATGGCCGGAACCGCCGAAGCCGTCGTCGTGCTCACCAACGGCGAATCGATCAACGTGGGCATGCTCATGGCCCAGGGCAGCGACCGGACCGTGATCATCGATGACAAGATCTTCCACTTCGAATCGCTCACCTCGACCGTGTTCCAAGCGAACGACTTCACGCTGACCGCCTTCGTGTCGGCCAGCGTGAATCAGTGGGGCCTGCGGAACGTGGGCTTCGACCTGATCGGTCCCTTCGGCGACGGCACGCCGAGCGACGGGATCGGTCACGAGATGAACCTGCAGTATTCGGTGGCCGTGCGGCCCGAGTACTACGCTAGGGACGTGCGCCTGTGCGACACCCGCCTCACCTTCAATGGCAGTGCGGGCGGCGCGGGCTCCTACGCTCGCGTGGACGAGACCGTGTGGGACCTCGACACCAACACCTTCCTGGGCTCCCTGGCGGTGTATGACCACGCCGGTCTCTTCCAGCGCTACGAGGACGAGAAGGACTGGTGCGACATCCACGGCACCCACGGCTACCGCGCCTTCGAGGTGAACAAGGACCTGAAGTTCTTCGCACGCACCGGGCAGGACTTCGCCACCGCGTCGTTCGTCCGGCAGGAATTCAGCCAGATCCTGGCCCCCACGCCGGGCGCCTTCGCCCTGCTGCTGGCCAGCGGCGCGTTCACCAAGCGCCGTCGCCGCTGAACGGCACCCAAGCGGCCGGGTCGGGGCCTCGCCTGAGGGGGCCCCGATCCGGACGGGTGGGTCAGACCATGGTTTCAGCGCGGACCACCCGGTCGAACGTGGCCTCGTCCACATGGCCCAGTTCCAGGGCAGCGGCCTTCAGGGTGATGTGCTTCTTGTGGGCGTGCTTGGCGATGGCGCTCGCCTTGTCGTAGCCCACGATCGGGGCGAGCGAGGTGACCAGCATCAGGCTCTCGTGCAGCAGGTGGGCGATGCGACGCTCGTCGGCCTGAATGCCCTCCACGCAGAACTCGCGGAAGGCGGCACAGGTCCCAGCCAGCAGTTCGCAACTGTGCAGCACGTTGTAGGCGATCACGGGCTTGAACACGTTCAGCTCGAAGTTGCCCTGGCTGGCGGCGAACTGCACGGCCGCGTTGTTGCCGAACACCTGGGCGCACACCATGGTCATGCTCTCGCTCTGCGTGGGGTTCACCTTGCCGGGCATGATGCTGCTGCCGGGCTCGTTCTCCGGAATCACGATCTCGCCGATGCCGCAGCGGGGTCCGCTGCTGAGCCAGCGAATGTCGTTGGCGATCTTCATGAGCGCGGTCGCCAGCACGCCCATGGCGCCGTGCGCCTGGACCATGGCCTCGTGGCCCGCGAGCGCCGCGAACTTGTTGGCTGCGCTGGTGAAGGGAATACCGGTGGCCGCCGCCAGCCGCTTCGAAACCGCCTCACCGAAGCCCTTGGGGGCGTTCAGGCCGGTGCCGACGGCGGTGCCGCCGATGGCCAGGTCGCGCACGCCGGGCAGGCTCTCCTGCATGGCCTTCAGGGCCAGGTCGAGCTGGGCCACGTAGCCGCCGAACTCCTGGCCCAGCGTCAGGGGCACCGCGTCCTGCAGGTGCGTGCGGCCGATCTTCACCACCTTGGCGAAGGCCTGCGCCTTGACGTGCAGGGACTCCCGCAGCTTCTGCACCACCGGCAGCAGCGAACGCTCCATCTCGATCGCCGTGGCCACGTGCATGGCCGTGGGAAAGGTGTCGTTGCTGCTCTGCGACATGTTCACGTGGTCATTCGGGTGCACGGGCTTCTTCGAGCCCCGCTGTCCCCCCGCCATCTCGATGGCGCGGTTGCTGATGACCTCGTTCACGTTCATGTTGCTCTGCGTGCCGCTTCCGGTCTGCCACACGCTGAGCGGGAACTCCGCATCCAGCTTGCCCGAACTCACCTCCCTGGCCGCGGCCACGATCAGGTCGCGGAGTTCCTTCGGCAGCTGGCCCATGTCGGCATTGGCCTCGGCGCAGGCGGCCTTCAGCAGGCCGAAGGCGTGCACGATGGCCAGCGGCATGCGGTCGCCGAAGGGAAAGTGATGGTGCGAACGCTCGGTCTGGGCCCCCCAATAGCGGTCTGCGGGCACCTCGATGGGGCCCATGGTGTCGGTCTCGGTGCGGGTGGCGGCCTTGGCGGCGTGCTGGCTCATGGTCGGATCTCCGTGAAGCCGGCGAGTCTAGCCGCGGCGCCGGTTCACTTCGTGGGCGTGCCGAAGTCGAGGATCTCGCTCCGCTTCCAGTGCGGCTTCCACTTCTCGACCAGAGCCTTGTGGCGCGGATGATCCAGGTACGCGCGGTAGTCGGCCTCCGTCTCGAAACTGGTGATGAAGCCCACCGTGTACCAGTCCGCCAGACCAGGCCGGCCCGTATCCACGCGAGGACCCATGTCCCACCGGCGGAGCGAGGGGATGGCCTCGAACGCCTCGCGGGCGTCGCGCATCATGGGCTCGGCCAGGTTCGGGTCATCGAGTTGCACCAGCACCACATGCTGCAGCGAGGAAGCGGCTTCACCGGCGGGCTTGACCCGCATCTTCATGCCTCCGCAGCACACGCAGCAGAGGGTGACCGCCACGAGGATCGAATGGCGAAGGATCATGGACGCACTCTACCCCGTCGTTCCGTAGCATGCGACCAAGGAGATTTCCATGACACCCGAGACCGCATCCGCGTTCAAGCAGCTCTACACCGCAAGCCTGAAGCCGGGCGTGCTGGACCTGAAGACGAAGGAACTGATCGCCCTGGCCTGCGGTGTCAGCCGGCTCTGCGATGGCTGCGTGCAGCACCACGTGAAGGCCGCCAAGGCCGCCGGCGCGACCCTGGACGAGATCCACGCGGCACTGGATGTCTGCATCCTGATGGGTGGCGGACCGGCCAACGTGTACGCCCGCAAGGCGCTGGAATACTGGAACGCCGGCTGACGCGATGCGCGACAAGGCCACCATCATCCGCGACTGGCTGCCCCGCTACACCGGAAGGGCGCTGGGCGAATTCGGCCAGTACGTGCTGCTGACCAACTTCAGCAACTACGTCGAGACCTTTGCCGCCAAGTTCGGCGTGCCGGTGATGGGGCGCGACCATCCCATGCTTTCCGCCACGGCCGAAAGCATCACGATCATCAGCTTCGGCATGGGCAGCGCCATGGCGGCCACCGTGATGGACTTGCTCGGAGCCGTGGAGCCCAAGGCCGTGCTGTTCCTGGGCAAGTGCGGCGGCCTGAAGAAGACCAAGCTTGGGGACTTCGTCCTGCCGATCGCGGCCATCCGCGGCGAGGGCACCAGCAACGAGTGGATGCCTCCCGAGGTCCCGGCGCTGCCCAGCTTCCGGCTGCAGCGCGCGGTCAGCGAGACCATCGTGAAGCACAAGTGCGACTACTTCACGGGCACCGTTTACACCACCAACCGCCGCGTGTGGGAGCACGACGAGAAGTTCAAGGACTACCTCCGGCACATCCGCGCCATCGGCATCGACATGGAGACGGCGACCATCTTCCTGGTGGGCTTCGCCAACGGCATCCCGAAGGGCGCGCTGCTGCTGGTGAGCGACAATCCCATGACCCCGGAGGGGGTGAAGACCTCCGCCAGCGACCGCGACGTGACGGAGCGGTTCGTGGCCCAGCACATCGAGATCGGCATCGACGCGCTGCGCGACCTGCGCGACCGCGGCGAGAGCGTGAAGCACCTGCGTTTCGAGTGAATCACTCCGCCCGTGGGTAGTCGGTGTAGCCGCGCTCCGCGCCGCCGTAGTACGTCGCCTCGTCGCCCTTCGCGAGCGGCAGGTTGCGGCGGAACCGCTCGGCCAGGTCGGGGTTGGCGATGAACGGCCGACCGAACACGCAGGCGTCGCACAGGCCGGCCACGACCAATTCCTCGGCGCGGTCACGCGCCAGGCCTCCCGAGACCATGATGGTGCCGCGGAAGAGCGTGCGCCAGTCGCGCAGGAAGCCCTCATCGAAGCCTTCCCGCCCGTACGCCCACGCATAGTTGATCAGGTCGACGTAGGCCACGCCCTCGCGCTGGAGCTGCCGCGCCACCTCCAGATGCTGCTCACGCCACTCGGTGTCCTTGCCGGTGGCGTCATCGCCGCTGTGGGGAGAGAGCCGCACCCCCACACGGTCCGCCCCCCATACGCCCCCCACCGCCCGCACGATCTCCATCAGAAACCTCGCCCGCGCTGCAACACTGCCGCCCCATTCGTCGGTTCGGCGGTTGAGCACGGAACTGAGGAACTGGTCGGGCAGGTAGCCGTTTGCGCCGTGCACCTGCACGCCGTCGAAACCGGCTTCAAGCGACACCCTCGCAGCATGCCGGTACGCCTCGATGACCTGCGGAATCTCATCGCTCCGCAGGGCGCGCGGCGCGTCGCACTTCACGCGCGCGGGCTTGCCCTGGGCATCGAGCGCGAAGCACGTGCCGTCGCTGGGCAGGTCGCTGCAGCTCACCGGCGCCACGTTCCCAGGCTGCAGGCTGCGGTGCGAGATGCGGCCCACATGCCAGAGCTGGGCATGGATTCGACCGCCCGCGGCGTGCACGGCGTCGGTGACCAGCCTCCAGCCCGCCCCCTGCTCGGGCGTGAAGATGCCCGGCGTCCACAGGTACCCCTGCCCCTCGGGGCACACCTGCGTGGCCTCGCTCACGATCAGGCCGGCGCCGGAACGCTGGGCGTAGTACCGGGCGTTGACCTCCGTGGGCACGTTGCCCGGCTGGGCAGCGCGGCAGCGCGTGAGCGGCGCCATGACCACGCGGTTGGGAAGCGTGAGGGGTCCGATGCGGAGCGGCTCGAGCAGTTTCATGGGCTCGGAAGAGTACGGGGGCCCGCCACAAAGGGGCCGGAGGCGACCGCCCATGCGGCCGCCTCCGACCATGCGTGCCTGTCCGGGCCTTGACTCACCTGGATCGACGGCGACCAGCCAGCCCGGCCAAGGCCAGCGTGGCCACGGCACCAGGCGCAGGCACCAGGCCCACGCTCACGTCAAAGCCGTAGGAGGGATACGTGGGTCCAACCTCCGTGAGTTGGGCATCGTAGTTGGCGCCACCCACGAACAGCGAGTAGTCGCCAGCGGCCAAGCCGGAGAACACCGCCGTGACGAAGCCATCCGCCAAGCCATCCCCGATGATGCCTGGAGCCCCGCCATAGTTCGCGCTGGTGCCATCGGCCATGTGACCGATGTACGAGAACGACGCCAGCCGTGCGGCGTGCTTGATTCCGCTGGTGGGATCGCCCGACACGTTGTACACATCGTCGTTGCCGATCGACCAATCCGTGAGCGCTCGGAAGGAACCCTCCGTGCCCGCGGGTCGTGAAGCGACGGACAGCGCCGATCCATCGTGGGCCAGGCTTTCGGGCGAGCCCTGGGCCAGACCTGAGAACAGGGACAGGCCGGGCAGGAAGGTACCGAACGTCCCCGTGCCGCGATCGGCTCGCTGCACGGTGATCTGCACGGAAGATCCGCCATTGGCCACGCTGAACCGGAAGAATCGTCCGCGATGGCTGTCGCCCCAGTCCGCATCGGTGGCATCGGCCCAGCCGAAGGCGCCACTTGCAGACTGGGTGGTGATGCTGGACGCGGTGAACGACAGCGTGCCGAAGTTGCGGTTCGTGTAACTGATATGGGCTGAGGCCGACGAGGCCAGCATGGTTGCGAGAACGAGAGAGGTGGAAATCGTGATGCGTGACATGAATACTCCTGAAAGATGAAGTGGAAGTGCTTGAAGGGATGCATGGGGTGCATGACAGGCTCCCCATGCGGCTGTCCAGTCCGTCGCGCCGAACATGGATCTCAGTTACCAAACTCGATCAGCAGGCTTCCGATGTCGCCTGCGTCCACGGCACCACTGCCATCGATGTCACCGATGCAGCCAGCGGCCCCCGAGGGGCAATCGCCGAACAGCAGCAGCAGCGACCCGATGTCGGCCGCATCGACCGACCCGCTGCAGTCGAGGTCAGCGGGGACGCACGCCGAGGCGGCGCCCACGCGGAACCGGATGGTGAACGGGTCGGAGTCCGCGTACACGCCATGGGAGTCCCAGACGCGCATGGTGAGGTCGTACAGACCCTCGGCACTGAATGCGCACGCCTGGCCATGGTCGTGTCCGCCCACCTGCACGTCGAACGAGCGTTCAAGCCGCGTGGCGCCGTCACTGGCCGCCAGCACGGTGAAGTCAGGTCCCTCGTCAAGAAAGCTTCCCCAGACGACCCGGACGGGGTCGCCTCGTCTCGGCGTCACCGAGACGATCTCGAAGTGGAAGTTCCCGCCCGCCAGGCGACCCGTCGAGACGAAGTAGTCGCTGGTGAGCACGAGGTCGGCGCATCCGAACCAGCCCTCACAGGGCCCGTCCGGGAAGACGTCCGCCGCCTGCGGGATGGCCCAGCAGCCATCCAGCGTGAAGCGGGCGTCCGTTCCGATCGCGTAGCCGGACTCGTTGCCGTAGTAACCGGCCCGCGCCACGATCCTGCCAGCCTGGGTGTCCACGGTGATGTGGACATGGGCCCGGGCGGGCAGCGCGAGGACGAGCAGGACAGCGGACACCACGAGTCTGAAGATGCGAGACATGCCGAACCTTTCGTTGCGGTGCGATGCCGGGCGACGCCCGGCAGGAATGCGGTCCGTCAGGGCGCTGCTCGCGCCGTGACGGGATCGAACGGACAGTGGTCCGGACGGAACGAGGCTGCCAGGTCGTCCCACGGCCACGCGCTGGCATGGCCGTCGGCGAACAGGTAGTTCGCGGCACCGAGATGCCGCCTGACCGCCACCGCCAGCTCCAGTTCCGCGAGCGTGCGGATCTGGTGCGTGTGCAGGTGATCCGCGCTGCCCGAACCCTCCGGCTCGAAGGCGTAGATCACGGCGGCGGGTCGACGAAGGCTGCTGAGCGTCCGGAAGGCCTGCGTGCGCCCTCCGCGGATCGGCTGTCTCGTGATCGGGTTGAAGTCCAACCCGGGCGAGAGCGGCTCGAAGTGCTCATTGGTCGCGTAGGAGGTCGCCCGCAGGGCACGGAAGGGATCGGAGGGGCAGAGCCGGGCCTCGGGCCTCACGCCGAACGGCTCGAGCGACTGCAGCCATGCTGCCTCGCTGAGCACCGTGCGGGTCGTGTGACTCGAGAGCGGATACTGACCCTTGCTGCCTTCGCAGTACAACGCCACCGCCTGGCCAATCGAGCGAAGATTGCCCAGGCAGACGGTGCCACGACCCCGCTCGCCCACCCGGCCCACCACGGGCACGAGCAGGCCGAGAAGAAGCGCGGCCACGGCGAGGACGACGAGCAGCTCCACCAGAGTGAAGCCCCGCCGCCCCGCGTTGGATGCGGATGGCGACATGCGATTCCTCCGAAGTCCGCGGCTCTTGCGCCGCGGGCCTCAAGGCGATGCGATGAAGAACGACCGTGCAGCCTCGTTCCGTCCGAGGAACTCAGGACATCCGAGGCGGCGGGTCAATGGCCCCGGGATCGGGGTCGGAGGGCGTTCGCCAGTCCATGGACGGACCGAAATCGGGCCGCGGAAGTTCAAGGTGGATCACGCTGACCACGGCGGGAAGCGCGGGCGGCAGCACCAGCACAAGCATCGACGAGTTGCCTCGGCAGCCAAGAGCGCTCAGTGTGCCTCCCGGTGATGCCGCTCCACGCGCGGCCCGGTCCGCTGCACGGTCGCACGCCACTGGCTCGCCACGAGCGAGTCTCGCCTTCACGGCCGTCACGCAGCCGCCGCAGGAAGCCGAGCCTGGCGTCACCGCGTTGGCGGCGGCGATCCACTCTGCCGAGGTGAAGTGGACGAAGGGGGGCGGCTGCACGCCCTCTCGAATGGCCCAGGCCAATCTCTGCCTAGGCGTGTGGCAGCAGCAACTCGTCCAGCAATGAGAAGCCGTGCCGCACCCGCATCCGCAGGATTCGCAGGGAAACCGTTCAGCGTCGGTATCGAACCATCGGGCCAACGTTCGTGGCGACGGCAACGCGCCCAGCGACGCCACAAGGAACAGTAGGAGCGTGAGACCCGCGATTGGCCTGCGAACTCGTCGAC
>JBILWQ010000343.1:0-2588 GCA_044369805.1 Phycisphaerales bacterium | reverse complement strand
CAAGTCGTGCCGCAGGCAATAGCGACACGAGGAAGACAGAGCTAAGCGCAAACTTCCGGAGTTGACCGTTCACCTCGCCCCCAATTGGCCGTGTACGAGCGATGAATACCGCGACAGCCCCAACCAGCACAAGAGCAATGCCGTCTGAAGGGTTCAGATAACGAAGAAATGAAACGTTGCCGACGAGCGAATCAACCCAGTCGTACACACCACTTGGACCCCTGCTTGCGAGATGAACTACTGCTGCGGTTACAAGCATTGCCGCAGAGATTGGCGGTCGAACTACGCCACTCGCACAAATCAGTCCAATGGCGAGAGCAATGATCATCATCATCGCCATCTCCGACAGACGATAAAACGACGGAGCCCCTGAGCCCACCCCAGAGGTGATGAAGTACCTCAACGGTAGATACGCAACGACCAGCGGCAAGAGCATGACGAGTGAGACACTTCGCTTCTCGCCTATGCGTAGGGCAACGAGCACAACTGCCGAGAGCAGAGCAGCGACGAACAACACCACCTGCAGGCTGAGCACGCATGCGAGACTGCCCGGCTTCGATGCTTCGTAACACCATCCAAGATCTTTCGGAAACCACCTGACGCCGAATGATGTGAAACTCCGACTCGTAATCCACGAACCTGCGAACCACAATGCGGCGAGGCCCAAGCACACGGCAACGAGTGAAGCCACTGTGGCGATAAGCACTCGCCTTCCATAACCAAAACCAAAGTGTGCGAGCGCCGAACCGAGCAACAAGAGTAAGTAGGCCACCAACAGCGAAGGCTTCAACACGTAGAGCATCGCTGGCACCACGCCCACTACCAGCACCACGCCGACAAATTGCTTCCAGACACGTCGGGGCTCAGTCCGCTGGGCCCCCTTGAGCCACAGTGCGCAGGTTGCGATCATTGCGAACAAAAATGGTTGCTGTTCCTGCGGTGCAGACCAGTCGAGACGAACAAGACCTGCCGTCACAACCACGACAGTGGCGAATGAGATCAGCGACAATGTGCGCCCGAGAACAACCTCCACGAATAACCACAAGGAGGCAAACATTGAGACGGCTGCCACGAGCGGCCATGCGATGAGATATGTCTCGAAAATTCGTCCGAACGACAGCAGATTCCATAGCGCCAACCAAGCATGCAAGAGCCAGTGGTGAGCTCCGGTCGACCAACCGGCCACATCGGCCACTCGACCACGTTCAATGATTGTGGTACCGATGCCAGAGAGGGTGGTGGTGTCGTCACTCGACCACCACCAGTAGCTCGGTCGGCTTAACAAGTCGTAGATGAGTACACCGGCAAGCCCGAGAACGCCAACTGCACGCCAAAGCAAACCTCTGAAAGCGCTGAAAATATGGCCAACCGCAAGCACAACCAGACCCGTAAGAAGCAGGTTGGGGAACTCCTTCGAGTTCGCCAATAGTGCAGCCCCAACAAGCAGCCAGACGAATGCGGATCTCTTCGTGGAGCTGTCGTCGTTGTCAGCAATCGTCGCAAATCGGACTGCCGCAACGAGCGTGAGTGAGACAACGAGAAGAACCCCGACTGTTCCGCCGCGAACGAGCAAATAGATGTATACAGCTAGCCCAAGGCCCAGGTACATAAAAGTAACGACGAATACGGCGAACGGCGGAGTGAGTTGGGTGGCTCCCCGCCGCAGTGACTTGAGCCGAAGAGACATCGTGGTTTGACTCGCAAACGACACTAGTGACGAAGCACACCAATCTCGTCGAAAGAGAACGAACTATCGTCGTGACGTGGCCGCTGACCCCATTGCCGACAAACTGAGCGATCTCGCCGAACGCAAAGCGCAGGCACGGTCTGCGGGCTCTCCGCGCGCGGTGGAGCGACAGCACGAAAAAGGCAAGATGCTCGCCCGAGAGCGCATTGATGCGCTGCTCGACCCGGGTAGCTTTCACGAACTTGATCTTCTCGCGCGCCATCGAGCACACGCCGCCGGACTCGAAGACCGCCCCTACACCGATGGCGTCATCACTGGATGGGGCACCATTGATGGTCGGCAAGTCTTCGTCTTCAGCCAAGACTTCACTGTCTTCGGTGGCGCGTTGGGCGAAGTATTCGCCGAGAAAATCCACAAGTTGATGGATCTCGCCCTCAAGACGGGTGCTCCTGTCATTGGACTCAATGACGGTGCAGGTGCACGAATTCAAGAAGGTGTCGTTTCACTCGCAAGTTACGGCGGCATCTTCTGGCGCAACGTGCAGTCATCGGGTGTGGTGCCACAGATTTCGGTGATTCTCGGACCATGCGCAGGCGGAGCCGTCTACTCTCCAGCGATGACTGACTTCATTTTTATGGTGCGCGAAACCAGCCACATGTTCATCACCGGTCCTGACGTCGTAAAGACCGTGACCGGAGAAGATGTCACCCTCGAAGAACTCGGCGGTGCCGTGAGCCACGCATCAAAGAGTGGTGTGGCAACATTCGTCTCCGCCGACGAGCAGTCATGCCTGGCTGACGTAAGGCACTTACTCAGTTACTTGCCGCAGAACAACTTGGGTGTCCCGCCGTCAGCGCCGACTACCGACGACCCCGCACGAACTTGCGAGTCGCTCCGTTCG
>JBILWQ010000047.1:0-9566 GCA_044369805.1 Phycisphaerales bacterium | reverse complement strand
CGAGGGTTGCGCGGCCATCCTTTGGAAGAAGGCGAACGAGCAGACCAACACCGCTGCGGCCTCGGCCCTGGCCCTGACCGCGGAGGCCAACCTGAAGAACGGGCTGGTGGATGCCGTGATTCCCGAGCCCCACGGAGGGGCTCATCGGGATCCCATGGCGACCGCCGAGCGGCTCCAGGGTTGGATCGTTGACTCAGTCCGAGAACTTCAGCGAATCGCTCCGGAAACCCTTGTCAGGCTTCGGTTTGACAAGTTCAGGGCGATCGGTTCGGTGAAGAACTAGGGGCCATCGGCTGGCTGCTGTCGACTTGTTCAGCAGCCCTCGTTCCCTCATGAAAGACTGCCAGGCCTGAAAAGCGGTTTTGTTTCTTGCCTTCCGTTCGGGTTGGGTTACGTTGCGGCCTTCGCGAGGTCAGGAAACAGGGTTTCTCTGGGGTGCGGGAACAGGGTGCGCCTGATCAGGCGTGGTCCGAGGCGTGCGTGCGCCAGCCACTCCTGATCTGAAATCCTGGAATGTTCCCCGTGTCCGACTCCCGTCAGGACAATCCGTCGCTTTCCGCTCTCTTCGAGAGCATCTACGGCCGGCTCAAGGAGCTGAGCGGAATGTGCATGCGCGCCCAGCCCGCGGGTCACACGCTGCAGCCGACGGCGGTCGTGCATGAGGCCTTCGTCAGGCTCGCGGAGCGCGACCCGAGCGACTTCAAGGGCGAGGAGCATTTCATGGCGACCGCCGCCACCGTCCTTCGCACGGTACTGGTGGACCATGCCCGCCGACGTCGCAGCAAGAAGCGGGGCGGCACCGCATGGAAGGCGAGCACCGACGAGTTCCAGCCCATCGATCCGACGGTCGAGGTGGGTGGTGTGCTCGCACTCGAGGACGCGCTGCAGGCGCTGGCGAAGAACGACGCTCGCGCGGCCAAGGTGGCCGAGTTGCGCATCTTCGGCGGGCTGCCCATGGACCAGGTGGCGCGGCTGTGCGACCTGAGCGTGGCCACGGCGGAGCGCGATTGGCGCCTCGCCCGAGCCTGGCTCGAGAAGGAATACGACGTTTGCGTGCGTTCGATCAGTGGCGCGGAGGCCGGGACATGAGCCTGACCACCCCCGAGCGCGGCGGCAACCGCTGGGCCCTGGTGCGAGGCCTGTTCGAGGCCGTCTCGGCCCTGGCCACGCCCGAGCGACAGGGATTCCTCGACTACGCGTGTCCGGATCCGGGCATCCGCCACGAGGTGGAGTCGCTGCTTGCGGCCGACGAGTTGGCCGACACCTGGAGCATGCCCGCAGACCGCGTCGCTCCGCAGCCGCCATGCGAGCCGCTGCCTTCGGTGCCGGGCTACACCATCGAGCGGCTCCTTGGTTCCGGTGGCGCCGGCAGCGTGTATCTGGCCCGCAACACGCTTTCCGGGCGACGTATGGCCATCAAGATTGTCCGTTCGCTCGCGGTGGGCAGCCAGACCCTGCATCGCTTCCGTCAGGAGTGCCGGGCGCTCTCGCGCCTCTCGCATCCGGGCATCGTTCAACTGATCGAGACGGGCTCGGCCCCAGGTGGCATCACCTATCTCGTCATGGAGCACGTCGATGGCGTCGCGATCGACCGATGGCGGCATGATCGCGAGCCGTCGGCCGCCGTGTGCATCGACCTGGTGCGGCAGATTCTCGCGGCCCTTGCGCATGCCCACGATGCGGGCGTGATCCATCGGGACATCAAGCCAGCCAACGTGCTCGTTGATTCCGCGGCCACCGTGAAGTTGCTGGACTTCGGGGTGGCCCGGCTGCATTCACAGGAAGGTCACCGCACCGGCTTCAAGACCGAGACGGGACACCTCATCGGCACCTTCGCCTACATGAGTCCCGAGCAGGCCGATGGAGGAGGCGAGCGGATCGGCGTGGCCAGCGATGTCTACCAATCCGCGCTGCTGCTCTTCGAGCTGCTGACCGGCAGGCTGCCTTACGACACGGATGGACGAACCGCCGGGTCGCTACTGCGAGCCGTGCTCATGGATCGCCGTGTCTCGCTGGGTGAGTTGCGGCCCGACCTGCCGGTCGCGCTGGGTGAATTGCTGGGTCGGGCTCTGTCCATCGAGCCGCTTCAGCGACCACCCACGGTCCGCGCCTTCGATGCGGAACTCGCCGGGCTGCTGGCCGCGGTGCGCTGAAGCGCGGCACGCTTGCGCCCGACGTCCGAGGTATCGGGTATCGGATGTTGCAGAGAGACGCGGAGAGACTCAGCCCGCGGCCGCGCGACGCTGGCCCAAGTCGAGGCACGCGGCCTCGACATCGCACCCGGCACCGATGACCAGCGTGGTGCTTCCAAGAGCGGAGGCCGTCAGGGTGTAGCGACCCATCTCCATCAGCAGCGGGGCCGCATCGGCGCCGCGTGCGGTCACGTCGGGCACGGCCAGTCGGCCGAAGGCATCCCACACGCTGACCTCGGCCTCGCGACCATGGACAAGGGCCCAGAGAGGCAGGCGTGTGCCGCGTGGATCGTCGATGGTGAACTCGACCTCCACATCGGCCCGCTCGGGGCCCGACAGGACGGCACGGAACCGATCGGCTCGGATGCGGAGCGAGATCCCCGCCGGCGAGCCGTTGGGTCGCAGTTCGAAGAACTGGTCCTCACCCTCGGGGTGGAACAATTCCCGACGCACCAAGGCCCGGCCAGGGAGCCAGAGGACGAGTTCGGCCCGCCTCAGGCGGGGTCCACTCACCGACAGGTCGGTGTTCGGGTTATTGGCGAGGTCCGCCATTCAACCCTAAAAACGCGATCGGCGGGCCGGGTCCCTCACGTTGGCCGAAATTCCTCGCAATTTAAGGACCATTTTGGGAATCGACCGCGACCATGGGGTTGACCGCCAAGCTTCCTGGCCAATTTTGGCGGTCGCATGAGGGGAGGGGGGTCGGAATCGCGTTTCTCACTCTGTCGAGGTGCTCTCGTCCGTTCACGAGGGCCCCTCAGGCAAGCTGGAGGCCGCTTCCCTTTTGGCGGCCGAACCCCCGGCGGCCCCTTTTCGCCGGGGGTTTTGCTTTTTCAGGGCCGCACGCCTTTGATCCCGGCCCGGGTTGACGCTACTGCCCAACCCCCGGACAATTCTCGGTCCACGCCCGGGTCCAGGCCCCCAACGGACCCCTATCCGCGGAAATCCAAAGTGCCCACCAAGAAGCCCTCCAAGAAGGTCGCCAAGAAGCCCGCCGCCAAGCCGACCGCCAAGGTCACCAAGGCGGCGTCGGGCGGCATGAAGCCCATCCACGCGGCCAAGCCCGCCGCGCCCGTGGTGCCCACCTCGCCGCCGCCGCCGACCAAGAAGCATCCGAACCGGGTGCCGCCTCCGCCGATCGGAAAGAACGCGCCGCGGCCCATGCCCAAGAAGGAACCGGTGGAGGAGAAGGGCAAGAAGACTCCCAAGATCGACTACGCCACCGCGCTCAGCGTGGCGGCCGTGGCCGTGAACCAGAAGGTGGACGCTTCGGGGTACGTGCTGGTGAATGGCCGCCGCGTGCGCGTGCTCAGCGGCAAGGCCGCTGCTGCGCCGGCTCGCAAGGGCAAGGCGGCCGCCGCGGCGGTCAAGCCCAAGGCGACCGAGGAGGTGGACGTCTCCAGCATCCGCACCAAGCTCTCCGACAAGGACCTGGACCAGTATCGCCAGTTGCTTCTCCGCACCCGAGCGGAACTGATCGGTCGCGTGGACAGCCTGGAGGACGAGGCCCTGCGGTCCAGCGGCGGCAACCTGAGCAACATGCCCCTGCACATGGCCGACGTCGGCACGGACACCTTCGACCAGGAGTTCGCCCTGAACATGGCGGCGTCCGATCGCGAGAAGTTGGCGGAGATCGACGCAGCCCTGCAGCGCATCATGGATCGCACCTACGGGGTCTGCCAGCTCACCGGGAAGCCGATTCCCAAGGCGCGGCTGGACGCGAATCCGCTGGCCAAGCACACGGTCGAGGCCGCACGCTTGGTCGAGCGCGGCGTGGCGCGGTGACCGGTCCGGACATGCCCGCCTGGCGGTCACCCCGTGCGTGGGGGCTTCTGCTCGTGGTCGTCATGACTGGGCTTGCCGCGGACCTGATCTCGAAGTGGTGGGCGTTTCGCAGCGTGGCCGACGCGCCCGTGGAACTGCAGTACGAGGAGATCGCCGGCAATCCGTCCTACAGGTTGCCGTGGCACGCGGGGGTCCGAGTGGTTCCCGGTGACCTGCTGGACTTCCGACTGGTGCTCAACCATGGAGCCGTCTTCGGGCTGGGCCAGCAGCGACGCCCGGTGTTCGTGGCCTTCACCCTGCTGGCGGTGGTGGGTGCGACGGCGGTGTTCGGGTGGTGGACGCGGGCCGGGGCCACGCAGGTGCATCTGGGCATCGGACTGGTGCTCGCGGGTGGTCTTGGCAATCTGCATGACCGCCTGTCCATCGGGGCGGTGCGGGATTTCCTGCACATGGTGCCACGATGGAACCTCCCCTTCGGGCTTCGGTGGCCAGGCGGAAGTTCCGAACTCTTCCCGTGGGTCTTCAACGTGGCGGACGTGCTGCTGCTGACCGGCATGGCCTTGCTGCTCTTCACCCCGCAGCGTCCGGTGGCTGCAGCGGAAGGATCCGCTGGAGCACCGGTGGACAAGGGTCGTTGAGCGGCAGGGGCATGGCGGCCTGCACGTCGTAGGGACCCACGGCAGTGCGCCGGATGGCCAGGCAGTGACCCGCCAGTCCGAGTGCCTCGGCCAGGTCGCGGGCCAGGCTTCGCACGTAGAAGCCCTTCGCGCACCGGACGCGCAGGGTGAGCACCGGCCAGGCCCAGTCCAGGATCTCCAGTTCGTGCACGGTCACGGGCCGGGGTTGTGGGGCCACCGCCTGGCCTGCTCGGGCCAGGTCGTAGGACCGGCGGCCCTGGATCTTCACCGCGCTGAACGCCGGTGGCGCCTGATCGAAAGTTCCGCGGAAACGGGCCAGGGCCTGTTCGATGCGCTCGCGGGTTGGCGGGACGGAGGGCTGTGGCCCCGGCACGCGCTCACCCTCGGCATCGAGGGTCGCCGTCGTCGCACTCAGGTCCACGCGAGTCTCGTAGCGCTTCTCCATGCCCATCAGCCGAGGGATGTCCTTGGTCGCGCGACCCACGGCCACCAGCAGCACGCCGCTCGCCAATGGATCCAGGGTGCCCGCATGGCCGGCCTTGGCGCCGCCCAGCGAGCGCCGGACCCGCTCGACGGCGCGCATGCTGGTCATGCCCACGGGCTTGTCGATGACCAGGATGCCATTGAGCGACGCGTCCATGAGGCACCGATATCCTCCCCGAACCTGCGGCCGATGGCCAACCGGGCCTTTCCCGTGGCGCAGGGCCGCCCGTTCCATGCCCACGACCAGATGACCGAGACCCAAGGCAAGGTGATCCTGCTGGTGGACGACCAGAATCTGGTCGCGGCGGCCGTGCGGTCCCTTCTGGCCGAGCAGGCCACCTGGAAGGTGCATCATGTGGCCCTGGCGGCCGAGGCCGTCGAGGCTGCCGCGCGACTCAGACCCCACGTGATCCTGCAGGACATGATCCTTCCGGACGGCTCGGGTCTGGATCTCATCGGTCGCTACGCGCAGGTGCACGAGCTCCCGGGCACCCAGGTGATCATGCTCTCGGTGGACGAGACCCCGGAGCACAAGGCGGCCGCTTTCGACGCCGGCGCCTTCGACTACATCGTGAAGATGCCGGCCAAGGCCGAGTTCGTGGTGCGGGTGCGGCACGCCATCCGGCAGGCCGAGATGGTGGAGGCACAGGTGCGACTGCTCGACGAGGCGGAGGCGGCGAACCGCCAGGCCCGGCGCGAGCTCGAGGCCCGGCGCGATGCGGAGAGGAAACTCGAGGCCCTGAACCTGCGGTTGCGCCAGGAGCTCCACGCGCGCATGGAGGCCCTGGAGCGGATCGCCGCGGATCTGGGTCAGATCCAGGACCTGGACCTGCTGCTCCGCAGGCTGCTGGCCGAGGCGAGGGAGGTGTTCGGCTGCGAAGCGGGCAGCATCCTGCTTCGGGAGGGGGACACGCTGGTCTTCACCTACGCGCAGAACGACATCGTCAACGCGGAGCTGCGGTTTCCCGATCCGCGACGGAGCCCGGCGAAGCTGCCGATCGATCGGTCCAGCCTCGCCGGTGCGGCGGCGGTGGATGGTCTCGTCGCGGTGCGCGATGCCTACGAATTGCCGGAGGACTCGCCCTTCCAGTTCAACAAGTCCTTCGATCAGGCCACGGGATTCCGGACCCGGGCGGTGCTGGCGCTGGCCATGCATGACCGCATGCACCAGCTCATCGGGGTCCTGCAGCTGATCAACCCCAGGGACACGGGGTCCCATCACTCGCGGGAATTCTCGGAGGATGACCAGAAGCTGGCCCGGCACTTCGCGATGCTCGCCGCGGATCAGCTCGACCGGGTGCGCTCGTACCGGGAGGCCATTCTCCGGATGGTCCGGCTCTCCGAGCTCAACGATCCCAAGGAGACCGGAGCTCACGTGCGCCGCGTGGCGGAGGTTTCCGCCATCCTCTACGAGGCATGGGCCCGCCGCCGCGGCGCCAGCGAGCGCGAGATCGACCGGCAACTCGACCTGCTCCGTTCCGCCGCCATGCTTCACGACCTGGGCAAGGTGGGCATCCCGGATCTCATCAAGAAGGCCGGGCCGCTGACACCCGAGGAGCGGAAGGAGATGCAGAGGCACCCAATCCTGGGTGTGAGCATCTACCGCGAGATCCATGATCCTGTCGACCGGGCGTCCGTCGAGGTGATGCTCTATCACCAGACCAAGTGGGATGGCTCGGGTTACCCGTCGCACGACGCGATCCGGGGGGAGCTGGTGCGTCTGGGCTGGAAGCCGGAGCATGTGCCCGAGCCCAGGGGCGAAGGCATTCCCATCTTCGGGCGGGTTTCCGCGGTGGCCGACGTGTTCGATGCGCTCATGTCCCGGCGCGCGTACAAGGAACCATGGGATTCCGGGCGCGTGCGCGACGAGATGGCGCGATCATCCGGAACGCATTTCGACCCCGAACTGGTCGAGATCCTGCTCGAGCGATTCGACCAGGTCTGTGCTGCGCACGCCATGTTCGAGGAGTGAGCCGCAGGTAGCCTGCGGACCCGTGGGAACCACCGAGGAGATCATCGGCAAGGACAGGTGCCCTACGCCGGTGGCCGCCATGGCCTCGGTGTGGCTGGCGCTGCTGATCGGTGCGGGGGTCAACGCAGGCTGGCTCTTCCATGCCCTCATGCGGGCCGATGTCCAGTTCCGGGGATCGGGCGCATCCTCGATCGATGCAGCCGAGACGGGTCGGATCCTGGCTGGCGTGCTGGCCCAGCCCGCCTTCGTGGCCGTCTTCGTTTTCGGTCTGCTGGCGGGTCCGCTGTGCGCGTGGCTGCTGTTGAAGCAGGCCCAGGGGCTTTCGCGGATGGCCGGGCACCTGCGCATTTCAGCGGCCGCGCTGGTGCTGGCGGGGCTGGCCGGGGCAGGTCAGTTGCTTCTGGCCAGGTCGATCGCCACCCGGGCCGAGGCCCGAACGGAAGCCCTCGTGTCGGCTGACATCTCGCGCGCGACGGAGGCCCGGTCGGCACTCGACCGGCTCCACCGGTGGAGCGAGCGGATCTACGCCGGCCAGTCCATCCTGGTCGCCCTTGGCATGACCATCATGCTCAAACCGGCCGCTCGTCGCGAGGTGGCTTCGTCCGGCTGATCCTCGGGTGAACCGCGCGGCTACCCTTGCGGCCCCCATGCACACCCCCATGCGCATCGCCCTGACCGCCGGAGACGGCATCGGACCCGAGATCATGCAGGCTACGCTGCACCTGCTCGAGGCGGCAGGTGCCAGCAAGGCCATGGATTTCGTGCCGGTGGAGATGGGCAAGGCCTGCTTCGACCAGGGCCTCACCCGTGGGATGACCGAGGAGGCCATTGCCGAGGTGGAACGCTGCGGTCTGCTGCTGAAGGGGCCCATGGAGACGCCCAAGGGCGGCGGCGGCAAGTCGATCAACGTGACCGCCCGCAAGATGTGGAACGCCTTCGCCAACCTTCGGCACTTCCGCACGCTGCCGGGGGTGATGACCCCGTACAGCCGCAGCGGCGTGAACGTGGACTTCTTCATCGTGCGGGAGAACATCGAGGACACCTATGGTGGCATCGAGCACCGCCTCAGCAACGACGTGGTGCAGTGCAAGCGGCTGATCAGCGCCCCGGGCAGCGATGCCGTGCACCGCTTCGCCTTCGAGACGGCTCGCCGGATGGGCATCCGCAAGGTGCACTGCGGCCACAAGGCCAACATCATGAAGATGACGGATGGCCTATTCCTGGAGCGATTCAAGGCCGTGGCGGCGGACTACCCGGAGATCGAGACGGCCGACGTGATCGTGGATGCGCTCTGCATGAACCTGGTCATGAAGCCGCAGCAGTACCGCATGATCGTGCTGCCCAACCTGCAGGGCGACATCGTGAGCGATCTGGCCGCGGGCCTCGTGGGTGGCCTGGGCTTTGCGCCGAGCGCCAACATCGGCAACCACATCAGCATCTTCGAGGCGGTGCACGGCACGGCACCCGACATCGCCGGCCGCGGCATCGCCAATCCGTGCTCGCTCTTCCTGAGTTCCATCATGCTGCTGCGGCACGTGGGACTGCTGGGCAGCGCCGCACGCATCGAGAATGCGCTGCTGGCCAGCCTCGAGCAGGGGGTGCGCACGGGTGATTTCGGCGACGCCGCCAAGCCTGCCCTGAGCACCATGGACTTCGCCCGCGAAGTGGCCAGGCGGCTTGGACAGAAGCCCGGCAGCATCGCTGCGGTGCCTGAAGCGGAGGACCGCGTCACGTTCAAGCCACCCGTGAAGCCGTTCACGGCAGCGGCGGTCCACACGTTCGGACCGGGTGCCACGGAGGTGGTTGGGGCGGATGTGTACCTCGATGCGGGCGAGGGCTGCCAAGAACTGGCGAAGCACCTGCAGCGGTTGAGCGAGGGGACACCCTTCCGCCTGAAGCTGATCAGCAACCGTGGCACGCAGGTGTGGCCCACCGGCAGCGTGTACACCGACTGCGTGGACTACTGGCGAGCCCGCTTCGAACGCGTGGAGGGTGCGAAGGTGGTGCAGGCCCAGACCATCGCCCTGCTCGACCGGATCGCCGCGAAGTACACGGTGTGCAGCTACGAACTGCTCCGCACCTTCGACGGCAAGCCCGGCTTCAGCATGGCGCAGGGGCAGTAGCCTTTCGTCCATGTCGGGGCTCCTGCGGCATCTCGTCGAGCACACGCAGCGGCACTGGACGGCCCGCTGCCTGACCTGCGGGTTGCGATTTCCCCTGCCAGGCATCCGCTACCGAGCCGCCGGGAGGCCGGTGAAACTTCGGCCCTGCCCACGGTGCGGTCGATGGAGATGCTGCCGAGTGGAGCCGGTCGCGGCCCCGATGGGAGATGGATGAAGCGCGTGATCGTGACGCTGGCCACCAGCCTGATGTCGGCATGCGTGCATTCCCATGATTCCGACGCCTGCATGGCCATGGGCCATGCAGGGCAGCCCGACTCCAAAGCGAAGAACCGGAGGGTGAGGTGAAGGATTTGCATCCGCGGCGAAGCCGCGG
>JBILWQ010000328.1:0-2597 GCA_044369805.1 Phycisphaerales bacterium | reverse complement strand
GGCGTCGACGGCGGCGACATCGGCCTGCTGCTGCTGAACTTCGGCGACTGCCCGCAGTGATGCGCGGCGGCAATCTTCGTCCGAATTGCGTCCGCGCCGGCCATCTACACTGGCCGCGTGGCCTCTGACGCCGTCTCCGCATCCAGGCCGGGCACTGCGCGCGGCTTCCGCGTGGTCCGCGCCGCCACCGCCGATGCGCTGGCGGCCGATCTGGCAGGCACGTTCGCGGGTCCGCAGGCGCCTGGTCCGCTCGATCGCTGCGTGATCGCGGTGCAGGGGCCGGGCCTTGGCCGCTGGCTTCGCACCGACATGGCCCGGCGGCTCGGCGCGTGGGGCGGCGTGGAAACGCCCTTCCTTCGGTCGTTCCTGCTGGATCTGGCCTGTGCGGGCAGCCCGGTGCAGCCACCACGCGGGCGCGAGGACATCGACCAACTGGGCTTCCGCATTGCGGCAGCGCTCTCGGCAACGCCCCGTGGGCAGGGTGCCCCGGACGGGCGGTCCCTGGATCCCGTGCTTCGCATGGTCCGAGGGGTTGGCGGAAGCGTGGATCACGCGGCACTGCTTCGCGTGTCGCATCGTCTGGCGGATGCGTTCGATCGTTACCAGGTCGATCGCCCTGAACTTGTCATGGCCTGGGAGCAGGGCCGCAGCGGGCTGCCCGCGCATGCCCCGGCACGCCTGCTGCAGCTGGAGTCATGGCAGCGTCCGCTCTGGCAGGCCACCGCGCTGGATCACGCCTCGCACCGGGCATGGAGTCGCCTTCGTCAGGTGACCGCGCAGTGGGAGCAGGGCGTGAAGCAGGATCAGGCACGACTGCCAGCCTTCGTGAGCGTGTTCGGCGTTTCGCTGCTCTCGCCCTTCCTGGTGCGGGTGCTGCAGGCCCTCGGTCGTCACACCAGGGTCACGCTGCACATGCTCGCGCCCACGCAGGCCTTCGTGGCGGAGCGATCCACGCGCAGGCAGTTGCTCTGGCAGGCCGCCGAGGCGCAACTGGATGAGGCCGAGATGGCGGAGGCGTTGCACATGCAGGCGGGCCATCCACTGCTCGATGCCATGGGTCGTCAGGCCAGCCAGGCCCAGCGGGTGCTGCTGGACCTCGATGTGGACCTGGATGCGGACCTGGATGCGGATCAGGAGCCGCCCGCCAGCTCTCCGGGCACCGCGTTGCAGCGGCTGCAGCAGGACCTGCTGCTGGACCAGCCACCCAAGGGCGCACCGGATCGGCCCGACGATTCCATCCAGGTGCACTCGGTGGCCTCGCCGCACCGCGCCGCCGAGGTGGCCCATGATGCGGTGCTTGCCGCCATGGCGGAGATGCCCGGCCTGCGACCGGAGCGGGTGGGAATCCTCACGCCGGACATCGCGGTGGTGGGCAACGCCATCGAGTCGGTGTTCGCCCGGCACGGCCGCATCACCCTGACCGCAGCGGACCGCCGGCTGGCCCGGCCCAGTTCACTGGTGGTCGGACTGCAGCACGCGCTTCGCGCCGTGGGCGAGGGCCTGACCATGTCGAGCGTGCAGGCCACCCTGGGCCAGGCCGGCACCCTGGCGGCCCTGCGCCTGCAAGCCGACGAGCTCGCCCGATGGATGGATCACCTCGAGCGGGCAGGCGCTCGCCGATTCCTCGATGCCGCGGACCGGGCCGCTCGCCTCGAGCGACCGATGGTCGCAGGGGATCGAATCCACACGCTGCAGTGGGCCGTGGATCGCGTGGTGCTGGGCGTGGCCATGCAGGCCGGTCCGGATCCGATGGGCGGGCATGCGTCACCCGGCCCCACGGCCTCGGTCGATCCGGACTTGCTCCCAGCCGCGGCCGCAGGCAGCGCTGCGTTGCAGGAACTTCATCGGGTGGTGCAGGCCGTCGAGGCCCTTGCGGATTTCGTGCGTCAGGCCAGGGAGGAGCGGCCGCTGTCGGCGTGGTGCGAGTTGCTGCAGGGCCTGGGTGACCGCCTGCTTCCGGCGGCCGAGCATGCCGACTTCGGCGATGAACGGCGGCACCTGGATCGGGGTCTGGCGGAACTGGCGGAGGCGGCCACGCAGGGCGGCTTCACCGAGCCCATCGCCTTCGGGGCCGCACGTGAACAGCTGATGGCGGCCATGGCGGACACGCGCGAAGGCACTCACTTCGCCGGGGGCGGCGTGCAGCTGGCCCGGCTCTCGCCCATGCGAAGCGTGCCCTTCGACGTGCTGTTGCTGGTGGGCATGGACCTGGGCGTGTTTCCGCGCAGCCGTCATGCGGACGGTCTGGACCTGGTGCAGGCGGACCCGCGTGCCGGTGATCAGGTGCCGCGTCACGAGGACCTGCAGCTCTTCCTGGAGTGCGTGCATGCCGCGCGCCATCGGCTGGTCATCATTCATCAGGGCATCGATGCCCGCACGGGAGGTGCACGTCCGCCCTCGCCGGTGGTCGACCAGCTGCTCGATGCGTGCGTGGCCGGTTCCGCGCAGGCCGAGGCGCTTCGCAAGGCGTGGATGCGTGTGCATCCGCTTCGCGCGGACCAGCCCGAGGCGTGGCAGCGGGCGGATCGTGCAGGGTTCGATGCCCACGCGTGGCAGGGTGCCGCGGCGACCGCAGGCGGTCGCGTGGATCCGGTCTC
>JBILWQ010000046.1:0-9576 GCA_044369805.1 Phycisphaerales bacterium | reverse complement strand
CAGGTTCACCACCAGCAGGAAGAAGAACAGGCTGAGCAGGAAGGCCAGGTACCGCCGCGTGTCCTTCTCTCCCATGACCGGCACCAGCATCTGGTCCCGCAGCCCCACCACGATCGACTCGACGAACTGCCCGAGCCGACCCCTGGTGATGTAGCGATCCACACCCTGACTGGCAGGTCCCGTCTCGATGGCCCGGGCCGCCCGCCACAGCAGGAAGCAGACCAGCAGGCCCGAGAAGATGATCACCGCACAGCTGACCGGCACACCCGTGTCCTGCGTGAGTCGCCAGAGACTCCACGACTCCGGCGCCTGCACGCCGTACATCGGCTTGTCGACCACATGGCCGAGGGGATTGTCGCCAGAGGCAAGGAGGAAGGTCATCGGTGGTCTTGGGTCGGTGGCGGGTCGGACCCTCGGCTGACGGGAGCCGCCGCGGAGAGGACGCCCTTGGCCACCACCGCGGTCTCGACCGCCAGCAGCAGCAGGTACGTCCCGGCCACGGACAGGAGGAATCCCTCCGCCGAAGGGGGGCGGGAGTATAGCAATAGGGCCAGAAAGGGCGTTGTTATGAAGCGAATCACGGTGGCGGCCAGCCACCGGGTGCTCCACGCGGAAGGGGTTCGGCTTGCCCATGGACCCATGGCCAGAAGGCCCAGGAGCATGATCGCGGCGGAAAGGATTGCCCCAAGCATCGCTGAAAACGACACTTCCGTCGTCTGCAGGCCAAGCGGACCCAGTGACCAGGCAACCAGCATGGCACCTGCCGAGGCAGCACCCCAGCTGCCGAACGCGGCCAGCGGGCTGAGCCTGACGGGGCTTTCCGGAGGAAGTCCACCGCTCACGGCTTGCCTCCCTTCCGCCGCGCTTCGCTCGCCCGGTCCAGTTCCGCATTCAGACGCCAGGCATTGCGAACCAGGGAGTAGATGCCCACGAGCACGCCCGCGGCCCCACCCACGATCACGCCCCAGTCCCCCTGCCCCCGCCAGCGGTCGATCAGCCAGCCCATGAGCACCCCGGCCGCCACCTGCGAGGTGGTCTCGAGCCCAATGCCCATCATGCGGTACCCCATCCGCATCTCCTGACTGGTTCGGGAGCCGCGATCACCAGGGTCAGAAGTCATGCCGACCAACCTACCCGACCCGGCTAGGATCCCGCTTCCATGGCCATCCGCGACGACGAGATCGTGCATGTCAGGCAGAGTCCCCTGAACCGGTCCGAGAGCCTGTTCGTGACCGAGGTCTTCAAGGGCCTCGGCACCACGCTGCGGCATGCCTTCGAGAACTTCGGGCGCAACGGCAGCAACAAGAAGAACATCTGGGTGCTGCAATATCCCGAGCAGAAGCGCGACGACCGGCCTGTGGAGGATGGCGGCCAGTACAAGCCCTACTTCCGCGGCGTGCACCGCCTGAACAAGGACGAGGACGGCCGCGTGCGCTGCGTGGCGTGCTTCATGTGCGCCACGGCCTGCCCCGCCAACTGCATCCACATCGTGGCCGACGAGAGCCCGTGGGAGGACCGCGAGAAGTACCCCAAGCAGTTCGACATCGACGAGCTGCGGTGCATCTACTGCGGCATGTGCGAGGAAGCCTGCCCCTGCGACGCCATCGAGCTCACCCCGCACTACGAGGTGACGGGCCTGAGCCGCAACGAGCTCATCTTCGACAAGTCGAAGCTGCTGCAGGTGTACGACGAGACCGTGGGCGAGAAGCCGATGTGAACAGCGCCCATCAGGGCGTCACTTCTTCCCGCCACCGAACAGTCCGTCGAGCGCGTCGCCGATCTGCTTCTCGGCGCCCTTGAGGATGTTGCCGCCCATGCCCCTGGGCAGGTCGAACTCCGGACGCACCGTCTCCTTGAGCTTGCCGCCATCCAGCGGTCCCGTGAAGTCGATCGCCACCTGGGCCATCTCCCCCACCTTCTCGCCGTTGCTGCCAAGCGCATCGTTGAGCTTGCCCAGCAGGCCACGGGCGCCCGGAATGCCCGAGAGAAGGTTCGCCACGCTGCCCGCCGGGTAGCGGATGGTGATCGGTTCGGCCATGGGCGGGGTGCTGCCCAGGTTGATGCGGGCGTCGCTCAGCAGCGTCTGCTGCCAGCCGCTCTTGCCCAGCCTGCCGACCTGCACCTTGAAGTCCCTGTAGGTGAGCACGCCCGCGGTGACCGAGCCCGCCAGCGGCGACACCAGCCCGGGCACCGTGCGACCCTTGGACGCGATGGCAAGGTCCATCAGCGCCAGGAACTGGTCGCTCTTCTCCATCTCCACCTCACCCACCTCCACCGTGAAGGCGGTGTCGAGGGAGCGCGTGTCAACCGGCACGGGCATGCGAAGCGACTGCACGGTGGCCATGATCGGTCGACCCTCGATCGTGCGCAGGTCGGCGAAGAACGGGTTGATGGGCCGCATCACGCGCTGGCGGAAGCGATCGTCGGGCTGCAGGCTGGCCACCACGGGCGCGTCGGGCGTGATCGAGAGCGTGCTCTGCGCGAAGCGGACGCGCGGCGCCTTCACCGAAAGCGTGGGACTGCGCAGGCTGGCCTGCAGGACATCCTCGGGCCCGGCACCCGTGCGGCCGGAGAGGTTCACCGAGAAGACGGGTCCAAGCATGTCCAGCAGGTAGCCATCCATGCCACTGGCCCGGTCGACGAGCGCGGTGGGGAAGTCCTGCATCGAGATCAGCAGGCCCAGGCTGTCGGGATCGAGCCGGATGGCGCCATCCGGTCCCACGCCCTGGGCGGCGGTCACCTGAACCTCCAGGGGCGCAGACTTGGACTGGCCGGCGGCGAGCGAACCCTTCAGATCCACTCGAAGCTGCTCGCCACCACGCGAGACCACCGCCAGATCGGCACCTCCGAAGGCGAGCGCAGGCGTGTCGACCAGTTGCAGAGCCCAGGGCTCGAGCCTGGCCGTGACATCCAGGTCCGCGCCCTTGCCCACCAGCCGGACACCCCCCTGGCCGTCGCCCGGCAGCGTGCAGCTGCGCACCGTCACGGCACCCTGCATGGGTTGGCAGGACTGCACCTGGAGGCCGGGATCCGCGGTGGCCAGCAGTTGCTTCACCACCTCAGCCGGCAGGCGGGCCTGCAACGAGCCCTTCGTCAGCGTCACGGCGCCATCGACCGCCCGCGTGCCCTGCGCCTGCAACACGATCGGATCGAGCGAGGCCTGCACGGAGAAGGCCATGCCACCCGAACCCGTGCGCAGGCGCGCGGCGAGCGAGCGGTCCCCGGACGTCCCGACCCAGTCGGGCATGTCCTTCGCGTTGCCCATCAAGGCCAGTGCTCGTCGCATGTCGACCTGCGTCAGGTCGAGGCCGATCTCCTGCGTGCCCTGCTGCTGCCTCAACTGGACCTTCGCCCTGGCCAGCACCGCCGCCGCGTCGCGGAGGTCGGCGTCGAGCGACAGGCTGGTGCCTTCGGCGGGCACCAGCGGCCCGTCCATGGTGAGGGTGATCGCGTCCGCACGGACCGGCGCAGACAGTCCTTGCACGCGGCTGCAGGTGACCGAGGCCACGGTGGCATGCACCTGTCCCGCCTGAGCCAGGTCGATCGGCACGGTGGCCTCGGCGGCAACGCTCTTCACCTGCACCGGGCCCACGCCATCGACCGCGGAAGCCATGGCGTCGGCGAGCGACACCGTGCCGGTGAAGAGTTGCGACACCGAGGCGAGCACCTTGCCCCGCACGGACAGGCCACTCGCCTGCACCGAGCCCGCCTGCGGCACCTGCGTGAGCGAGGCGCCTTCGAGCGAGACCGTGCCGTCGAACAGCGCACCCGCCATCGGCGAGAGATTGCCCTGAGCCTTGAGAGAGCGGACGGATGCCGCGTCACACACGCCCGACACGGGGCCCAGGTCGATCGAGGACACGAGCAGGTTCACCGGGATGGTGGCCATCGATGCGGAATCGAGCTTCAGTCCGCTGCGGGCCAGTCGCGCCGGACCCGCCGTCAGCTGCACCGGCATCGGCTGCGTCAGCGTGACCTGACCGCCGGCGAGGTCCTGCACCAGGGCCGGCTGCAGCAGCAGGCCCGCGCGGAATTCAGGCACCTGCAGCGACGAGCCATCCCACGCGACCTTCGCCGCCAACGTGCCCGCCTGGGTGTCCACCTGCAGCTGGCCCGAGCCTTCATCGCGACCACCAGCCACGCTGGCGCGGATCGTGCTGGTGCCAACACCCGCCTTCGCGAGCCGAGCCCGGATGTCCGCGGGAACGCCAGGCAGCAGGTTCGGGTCCAGTGGGCCCGCACTGAGCGTGCCCTGCACGCGGGCGGAGCCGATGTCGACGGTCGCCCCCAGGCCGCTCACCTGCAGCGATGCCTGGATGGGCTGCTGCTGCACCGTGGCGGTCAGGCCAAGGTCGACCGAGTCCTTCAGGGCCGCCGTGCGGAAGGATGCGGCGGCAGCCACCTGAACCGGCTCGGGCGCGACACCGGTGACGGTGAGCGGGTCGATGGTCACCCCACCTTCGAACGAGATCGCGGACACGTCCAGGCCCGCGGGGCCCACCGGGGGCGTCGCGAGACGGGCCAGGGTCGCCTTCAGGCGGCCCGGCGCCGTCACCTGCACCCCCATCGACGCGAGAAGGGCCGGATCGAGATCGATCGAAGCCTCGGCATCGCGCCCCTGCACAGCGCCGCTGGAGGCATCGACCGCGGCACTGGCCTTCACCTGCAGGTGCTGGGCCGAGAGTTGCAGCATGGCCTCGCCGGCGCCGCCCTGCACCGACAGGTCGAGCGAGGGGCCGATGTCGCGTGCAGCGGCGATCGGCGTCGATGCCAGCCATCGCTGCAGCGCCGCCGTGGGGAAGTCGCGGACGCCCACGGAGCCGGTCCACGTTCGCGGGTCGGCCGCCCAGGCGGCGACCACGGCCCCGCCAGACGGTCGCGCCGCCTGCAGGGTGACCTGCACCGTGGCGGGCTGGCCGTCGATGGCCACACCGGACTGCGCCTGCACCGAAATGGGCTTGCTCGCATCGGCCTGCACGGACAGCGAGGCGGACTGCACCTGCACCTGCATGCCGGCCATGGGAAGCATGAACCCGCGCACCGAGGCCTGGGCGGTGCCGGTCATGCGCGCGAGGTCGGGGCTCCCCGCCTGCGAGAGGAAGTCGTCGAGCGAGACCTTCACCGCCACCTCGCCGGACTGGTCGCGAACCTGCGTGGTGCCGGTGAAGTCGGCCTGCAGCGGGCGACCGCGGCCGACCTCGACCGAACCCTTCAGGTCGCGGAGGGCCATGGCCACGCCGGCGTCGTCATCGAGCTGGAAGTCGAGTCGCTTCACCGTGAGCCTGATGGCGAAGGGAAGCTCGACCGGGCCACCCGCTCGGGCGGGCCGGGATGGGGCCGACGTCGCGGGCGCCTTGGCGAGATTCGACAGGCTGGTCGAGCCATCCGCCCGCAGGCGTGCCTTCACCGAGCCATCCACCTCGACGCGCAGCGTGTCGACCCGACCGAGCAGCAGGTCGAGCAACCCGCAGTCCACCATGGCGGCGGCGTCGATGGCGGTCTGTCCAGACGCATCGCGGATGGCGAGTCCCTCGAGGCGCTGCTCGCCGAACCAGCCCAGGGAGAGTTGGCGGATGGACGCGGTTCCGTTGATCGCGCCCGCCACACGTCCCTCGATGAGGCCGCGGCCCAGGCTGCCCGCCAGGGTGGGCGCCATCGCCACCAGCAACCCGAGCAGGAGCAGCAGCGCCCCGCCCACCGCAAGCGACATCCTCAGCCAGCGACGACCGGATCCATGCGAAGTCATGCGTCAGTCCACCATGGCGGCCGCGGGCGCGGGCGGCCGGAGCGAGAGCATGCGTTCAAGTCCGCGGCGAGCCAGCGCCGCCGCCTCCGGGTGCACCTGGATCCGGTTCACCACGCGGCCCTCGGCCAGGTTGTCCAGCGTCCAGAGCAGGTGCTTCTGGTCGATGCGGACCATGGTCGTGCAGAGGCACTGGCAGTCGCTCAGGATGCGGGCATGCACGCCACGGGCCTGGGCCTGGCGGCAGAGGCGATCCACCAGGTGCACCTCGGTTCCGATGGTCCAGCTGCTGCCGGGGGCCGCCCGCTGCAGTCGCTCGATGATGAATTCCGTGCTGCCGACCTCGTCGGCCAGTTCCACCACCTCCTGACAGCATTCCGGGTGCACGATGACCGTCGTCGATGGGTCGCGGTGCCGCGCCTGAGCCAGATGCTCGGGCCGGAAGAGCTTGTGCACGCTGCAGTGGCCGGCCCACAGGAGCACCGAGGCCTGACGGATGGTGTCCACCGAGAGCCCGCCACGGGTCTTCCTCGGGTTCCACACCGCCATGTCCGCCGCGCCGCCGCCGCGCTCGGCGTCGAGCTCGCTCCGCAGTCCACGCAGGCGCGCGGTGTTGCGGCCCAGGTGCTGGTCGGGCATGAACAGGATCTGCACGCGCTCGCCCGGCTCGAGCGGCCGCTCGCCACCCTGCACGGCCCAGTCGAACACCTCGCGGGCGTTGCCGCTGGTGCAGCAGGCCCCACCCCGCTCGCCCACGAACGCCTTCACCGCGGCGCTGCTGTTCACGTAGGTGATGGGCACCACGCGCACCCGACTGCCCGCGTGGGCCTTCGTGATCTCCTCCCAGGCGGTCAGGGCATCGTCATAGGCCGCCATGTCCGCCATGCTGCAACCAGCGGACAGGTCGGGCAGGATCACCTGAACGTCGTCGGCGGTCAGGATGTCGGCCGTCTCGGCCATGAAGTGCACACCGCAGAAGACGATGAACCGCGCCCCTCGCTTCGGGGCCTCGGCCGCGGCCATGCGACTGAGCTTGAGCGAGTCGCCGACCAGGTCGGCGTGACGGATCACCTCGTCGCGCTGGTAGTGGTGCCCCAGGATCAGCAGCCGGTGCCCCAATGCCCGCCGGCGCGCGGAAATGGACTCGCCGAGCTGATCCTCGGAAAGCTCGCGGTAGCGGGCGGGAATTTCGGGCTGCCAGAGCACGGGGGCGATTCTAGGCCGTTGGGCGGGGAAATCCCGCAAGCCTCGCGGGAGTGTTTGGGCCCCTCAGCAGGTCGCCTGGTGCTTCCTGACCGGATCGCGGCCATCGATGACCCGCACTGGAACCGCCGGCAGGCCTGCGTGTCGCGTCACGGCGTCGGCCAGAAGTTCGCTCTCGACCGCCCCTGAACACAGGAAGAACAGCGTGCTGCCCGAGCCCGAGACATGCACGGGCCGCTGCACCAGATCCTGCACACCGGCCCGGTCCGTGCGGAGCGCCGCGGCCACCTCGAAGGCGGGCTCCGTCAGGTCGTTGAAGGGCTCGTGGTGCTCGGGCGCGGCCGCGCGCGACGCCATGGCGTGCACGCGCTCCGCCTGCAGCGAAGCGCCGGGATGAAGCTCGTCGAAGGCCCGGTACACCGGACCGGTGGGGCACGCGGCCTCCGGCATCACCAGCACCGCATGCGTGTCGGCCGGCAAGGGCGCGGGCGAGAGGCGCTCACCCAACCCCTCCACCACCGCGCTGCCACCCCGCACCAGGAACGGCACGTCGCTGCCGAGCGGGCGGGCGAGCTCCGCCAGTCGATCCAGCCCCAGACCCAGATCGAACAGCGCATCGACCGCGCGGAGCATGGCGGCCGCGTCGCTGCTTCCACCGCCCAGACCCCCACCCACCGGAATCCGCTTCTCGAGTCGCATCTTGACGGGCAGGCGACGGCCCACATGCGCCTCCAGCAGCCGGTGCGCACGCACCGCCAGGTCCTTCGACACCGACCAGTCGATGTCGCGCCGGCGCCGCGCCTCGGCATGCCACAGGATGGCGTACATGGACATGGAGTCCGCCTCGAGCGCCTCGAGCGTGATCTCGTCGAACAGGTCCACCGTCACCATCCAGCTGCTGATCGGATGCATGCCCGAGGCGTCCGGGGCCCCCACCGACAGGGCCAGGTTCAGCTTGGCGGGTGCCAGGGCGTGGACCGTGGGGCGCATGGGTGAACGGTAGCGGCCGCCCCGCCCTCACCGCTACCCTCGGCATTTTCCCGAGGAGGCTCCCATGACCGTCGCCACCACCGCTCCTGCCCCGTTCCGCTTCATCCCCGCCGACCTGGACGCCACGCAGTGGGCCCAGCTGGAGCCGTTGTACCGGAAGCTGCTCGACCGCACTCTCAAGTGCGGCAACTGCCTGGAGAAGCTCATCCTGGACCGGAGCGAACTGGACGCCGCCGCCGCGGAAGCCGAGGCGAACCTCTACATCGACATGACCTGCCACACGGACGACGCGGCGATCAAGGGCCGCTTCCTGAAGTTCGTGGAGGACGTGGATCCGCAGCTCAAGCGGGTGGGCTTCGAGCTCGATCGCAAGATCGTGGAGAGCCCGCACGCGAAGTCGCTGGACGCGGCGCGCTATGGCACGCTGCTTCGATCGCTGGAGCGCGAGGTGAAGCTCTTCCGCGAGGCGAACGTGCCGCTGCAGACCGAGGCGACCAAGCTGGACCAGCGCTACAGCGAGATCAACGGCGCCATGAGCGTGAACTTCGACGGCGCCGAGCGGACCCTGCCCCAGATGGCCCGCTACCTGGAGGAGACGGACCGCGCGCGGCGCGAGGACAGCTGGCGCGCGGTGGCCGAGCGACGGCTCCGCGATCGCGAGGCGATCGACGGCATCTACGACGAGCTGGTGCGCGTGCGCGGGACCATGGCGGCCCACGCGGGCTACCCGAACTTCCGGGATTTCCAGCATGACCGGCTGCAGCGGTTCGACTACACGCCCGCCGACTGCACCACCTTCCACAAGGCGGTCGAGACCACCTGCGTGCCGCTGGCCCGGCGCATGCACGAGCGCCGGGCGAAGGCGCTGGGCCTGACCTCGCTGCGACCGTGGGACCTGAAGGTGGACGTGAAGGGGCGCAACCCCCTGCGTCCCTTCGAGAACGCGGACCAGCTGGTGGAGCGCACCGGCAAGGTGTACGCCCGCATGGACAGCGAGCTGGCCGCCATGTTCGACAGCATGCGCGGTGGCGGCTGCCTGGACCTGGACAGCCGCAAGGGCAAGGCGCCCGGTGGCTACCAGTACCAGCGGCAGCTCTCGCGGCAGCCCTTCATCTTCATGAACGCGGCCGGCATGCACCGCGACCTGACCACCATGGTGCACGAGGCGGGACACGCGTTCCACAGCCTGCTGTCGAAGAACGATCCCATCCTGGCCTACCGCGGCAGCCCCACGGAGTTCGCCGAAGTGGCCAGCATGAGTCAGGAGCTGCTCACGCTCCCCTACCTGGACGAGTTCTTCGGCAAGGCCGATGCGGACCGCGCGCGGCGCGAGCTGCTCGAGGGCGTGATCGTCATGCTGCCGTGGATCGCCCAGATCGACGCCTTCCAGCACTGGGTCTACACCCACCCGTCCCACACGCGCGCCGAGCGCACGCAGGCGTGGCTGGACCTCGACGCCCGCTTCGGCGGGCAGGTGGACTGGAGCGGCCTGGAAGCGAGCCGCGAATCCATGTGGCAGCGTCAGCTGCACCTGTTCGGCCTGCCCTTCTACTACATCGAGTACGGCATCGCCCAGCTGGGTGCGCTGCAGCTCTGGCTGGCCAGCCGTCGCAGCGAGAGCGACGCGATCGCCTCGTACA
>JBILWQ010000045.1:0-9628 GCA_044369805.1 Phycisphaerales bacterium | reverse complement strand
GGCGTAGCCGTGGCTGAGCCGCATGCGATCGAAGGTGCTCGCCATGGCCCCCTGGGGCTTGGCGATGCTCATACCGTTGTCGTTGAGGACGACCAGGAACTGCCGGTGGAGCGTGCCCGCTGCGTTGAGTCCCTCCATGGCCACGCCGTTGACGATGCTGGCGTCGCCGATCAGGCTGACCACGCGACGGCCTCGGTCGTTCTCGGGGGCCCAGCCCTCGCCGGCCAGCGTGTCGCCGCGGGCCATGCCCACGGCCGTGCTGATGGCGGTGCCCGCGTGGCCCACGCTGAAGAGGTCGTAGCCGCTCTCGCGAGGTTCCGGGAAGCCCGCCATGCCATCGCGCTGCCGCAGCCGGCCGAGCAGGTGCTGCCGCCCGGTGAGCAACTTGTGCGTGTAGCACTGGTGGCCCACGTCCCACAGCATGCGGTCATGGCCGAAGTCGAACGTGCGGTGCAGGGCGATGGTGAGTTCCACCACGCCGAGGTTGGGGGCCAGATGGCCGCCCGACTTCATGCACTGGTCGCAGATGGCCTTCCGAACCTCCGCCGCCAGCTCGGGCAGCGCGGTGACGGGAAGCTTGCGAAGGTCCTCGGGTCCGTGGATGGTGGGGAGAATGGCCATGCGTGGGGAAGGCGTCCTGCCTGATCCGCCGATGGTAGCGGCAGATGGGGGGCAGGTCGCGTGGGTGAGGCCGTGAATCAGGAGGTTCGCGTGACGAGCGCCTCGACCATGGCTCGCAGCGGATCCACGGAACCGGGCAGGCCAGCGAGGTGGTCGAGGGCCTCCACGCGAAGCCGGGTGACCACCTCGCGGCTCCGTTCAAGGCCATGGACGGCTGGGTAGGTCATCTTGCCCTGGGCCTTGTCCTTGCCGGCGCTCTTGCCCAGCGTGGCACTGGTCTGGGTCTCGTCCAGGATGTCATCCACCACCTGGAACATGAGCCCGATGGCCTCGCCGAAGCGGGTCAGGCCCGCGACCGACGCGGTCGAACCGCCGCCGGCGATGGCGCCCGAGCGGCATGCCCCTCGGATGAGCGCGCCGGTCTTGTTGCGGTGGATCAGGCGGAGCCGATCCGCCTGCGCGTGGGTGTCCGCCGGGAAACCGCCGAGCGAGTCGTACACCTGGCCCGAGATCATGTCGGTGCAGGCCGCGGACACCTCGTGCGCTACGCGGTCGGGGTGCCGGGGCGACGTGAGCGCCACTTCCATGGCCAGCGACTGCAGGCCGTCGCCCGCCAGGATGGCCAGGGCCTCGCCGAACGCCTTGTGGGTGGTGGGCCGCCCGCGCCGCAGGTCGTCGTTGTCGAGCGCCGGAAGGTCGTCGTGGACCAGGCTGAAGGCGTGGATGAACTCGAAGGCCACGGCCGCCGGCAGAAGCGACTGGAGCGAGCCTTCCCCGCAGGCCAGACCGCAGCGGATCGCCAGCACCGGGCGGACCCGCTTGCCGCCACCGAGGCTCGCGTAGCGCATGGCCTCGGCCAGCCGGGGCGCCAGTCCGCGGCGATCGATGGCCTCGGCGAGCGCCGCCTCGACCGCCTGCAGGATCGCGGTGTCCTGGATGTTCGCGGTGACGGTGCTCACTCGGGCGGCGAGTATAGGGAGGCGAACCGTATGATCCGCCGCCATGCAGGCTTTCTCTGGATTCCTGACGTTGATGTCCAAGGGTGGCGCCGTGATGTGGCCACTGCTCTTCCTGAGCGTGCTCTCGCTAGGCATCGCGGTGGAGCGATCGGTGTTCTGGGCTCGCATGGCCGGCGGCGCGGCGAGGGCCCGCGTGAACAGGCTCATCGACGCGCTCCGCAAGGGCCGCCGTGACGAGGTGGTTCGGCTCTGCGAGGGAAGCCCGCAGCCCGAGATGATGGTCGCCCTGCGCATGGCGCTGGATGGTGCGGATGACGGCGTGGCCCAGGCGGCCGCCGAGATCCAGCGTCATCGGCTCGAGCGATTCAGCGTGGTGCTCTCCACCATCATCACCGCGAGTCCCATGATCGGCATCCTGGGCACGGTGATCGGCATCATCAAGAGCTTCCAGGTGCTCGGTTCGCAGAGCCAGCTGGCCGACCCACGCGGCGTGTCCGGCGGCATCGGCGAGGCCCTGATCACCACGGCCAGCGGCCTGGCCGTGGCGCTGCTCTCGCTCTTTCCCTACATGAGTTTCAAGGGGCTGGCGGACCGCGCCATGGGTCGCATGGAATCGGTGATCGCCGCGGCGCAGACGGGATTGCCGCGGCGTCCTCGGCCCGCGGAGCCCGAGGCCCCGGGCGAGGTGCGTGCGTCGTGAGCGACAAGGTGATGAAGCTGCGGTTCGTTGGGGTGCAGCGAGATCCCGTGCTCGTGCCCGAGGGCGGTGCCGTGACCATGGGCCGCGCTCCGGATGCGGGCCTGCGGCTCGATGCGCCGCAGGTCTCCAGCCGTCATGCCTCGGTGATGAGCGCCAAGGGGCAGTGGGTGCTGCTCGACCAGGGCAGCCGGAACGGCACGCTCCTCAACGGCACGCTGGTGCCCGCGGGGCAACCGTGCGAACTCTCCCATGGTGACGTGATCACCGTGCATCCCTTCCGCGTCATGGTGGACCTGGGTGGCGGCGAGACCATGCTCACGCGCGCCGAGGTGGGCGGCGAGGAGGGTTCGGCGAAGGTCCGGTCGATCGAGTCCGAGGAGCTCGAGTCGCTGGCGGGACGAAGGCTCCATCTTCTGCTGGACGCCGCGGGCCGCCTGCACGAGGCGACGGAACTGCCCTCGCTGGCCACGGCTGCGGTCGATTCCCTGCTGCCAGGCACCGGCTTCGGTCGGGCGAGCGTGCTGCGGGGCAGCGGTGAGGCGGGACTTGACGTGCTGGCGTCGCGTCAGGCGAGGCCCTCCTCTGAATCGGCCCGCTTCAGCCGCACGCTGCTGCGCGCGGCTGCCGAGGGCAAGGCCGTCCGGCTGGAGGACGGTGGCCTGAACATGTCCGAGAGCATCGTCGGTGCGGGGGTCACCTCGGCCATGTGCGTGCCGGTCCTGGTGGGCGGGTCCGTGGAGGGCTTCGTGTACCTCGACTCCGTGGGCGGAGCCCGTCCCGGCGAGGACGCGGCCGCCTTCGCGCAGGCCCTCACCAAGCTGATCGGCATGGGCTGGGGCGAGATCCAGCGTCGGTCACTGGCGGATCGGCAGCGGGCGCTGGTCGAGGAACTGGCCGGCGCGCATGCGGTGCAGCGCCGGTTGATGCCGGACGAGAGAGGATCGATCGAGGGCTGGCGATGGCGGCTGCACGCGGAGCCGGGCCGCATGGTCGCCGGCGACATCGTGGGCGCGGGCACCGGTCCCGGAGGTCCCTGGGTGTTCCTGGGTGACGTGGCCGGCAAGGGTGCCGCGGCGGGCATGCTGATGGCGTCGATCCAGGCGCACCTGGCCAGCGATCTGGAGCGGGGCGTTTCGCTTCGCGAGGCCATGGACCGGGTGAACGGCTACGTGGGTCGTCACCGGGCCGGCATGGAGTTCGCCACCATGGTCGCCGTGCGCCTCGATGCGGATGGTCGCGGCGCCGAGATCGTCGATGCGGGGCATGGTCTGGCCATGCTGGTCGGTGGGGGCGCGGCCCAACCGCTGACCTGCGAGGGTGGCCCGCCCATCGGCGTGCTTCAGGAGCCCTACCAGAGTTCGCGCCTGGAGATCCCCGAGGGCCATCGGCTGCTGCTCTTCAGCGACGGCGTGAACGAGCAGCGGGGGCCGAGCGGCGAGCAGCTGGGCACGGACCGCATGCTCGAGTTCCTGGCCGCTGCCGATGGCGTCGACGCCGATGTCGAGGGGTTGCTCGGCGTGCTTCGAGGCCACTCGGCGGGGCTTCCGCTGGCCGATGACGTGAGCCTGATGAGCCTGCAGCACGACGCGAGTGGCGAGACGCGGCAGGGCTGAGGGCGCGCTTCACGGATCCGAGGTGTGCACCTGGTCGTCGGCGAGCGCGTTGGGCAGCTCGGGCAGGTTGATTCAGGCGCGCATGTCGGAGAGCTGCCGGAACGTGGACGTGCGGGTGCTGCCATCGACCAGTGACGTGGCGACCTCGCCGGTGAAGCGGGGCAGCGGCACCGGACCGCCCTTGGGAATGTCGTCGGGCAGGGGAGGCCGCGGGCGGTTCGTCCAGGCTCGGACCTCGCCCATCCAGGGGGCCATGCACCACGGCGCGCCTGCGGCCAGGGGCTTCGGATCCCGACTGCCGTCGAAGAGGTTGGGCTGCCCGAACTCGAAGGTACTGGCGACGAAGGCGACCATCTGCTCGGGACGTCGCACCGAGCCGACCTTGCGGGTGACCACCTCCATGGTGCGCGATCGGTCCAGTCCCAGGGCCGTGGCCACCTGTGGGGTGGGCTTGACGGCATCGAAGGCGGGCTCGGGCTTCGGCTCGGCGCCGCGGCCCATGTCCCACCAGCCGCCGAGGTAGTGCGCGTTGTAGCCGAAGGCGGGTTGCAGCGCCACCGTGCGGCCCAGCAGCGCCGGATTGTCCATGAGCGGCTGGAGTTCCGAGGGCAGCCGGTAGCCGCTGGTGAGGAGCAGGGGCTTCACCTCGACCGCGAAGGCGGCAGAGCCGTCATCCTCGCTGGTGCGATAGCCGAACATGGCCTCGAGCGAGTGGTCGATGAAGGGCATCAGCCTCCACGGATAGGTCTGTGTCGCGCGGCGATCGAGTCGGTCGGTGGTCACGCCCTCGGGTCGGGCCCGCATGCGGCAGCTCAGTTTCCACGCTCGTTGAACGGCCTCGTCCATGAAGCCGGGCAGGCACGACTCGTTGGACTGGCCCGCGTAGAGCGTCCAGCCCATGTGGAGCTGCCGGATGTCGTTGAGCTGCTGCGTGTTCGCGCCCGAGGCACGGGCCCGCTGGATGCCCGCCAGAATCAGGCCCATGAGGATGCCGATGACCGCGATGGTCACCAGCATCTCGGTGAGCGTGAAGCCGCGACGGCTCAAGGATCCTGGTGCACAGCCTCGTCGGCCAGCGCGTTGGGGAGTTCGGGCAGGTTCACCCAGTTCCGCATGTCCTTGAGCTGGCGGGCCGTGGAGGCCATGGTGCTGCCGTCGACGTGCACCGACGCGATGTCGTTGGCGTATCGCATGAGAGGCGCCGTGCCGGTGGTCCGCACCCAGACGCTGTCCCCGCCCAGCTGGCCCGTGCCCCAGATCTCCGAGCCGCCCATGAAGGGAGCGCGGCACCAGGCCGCACCCAGGGCCGTGGGCTCGGGCTTGCGGCCCGCGTCGAAGGAGCTGCCCGCGCCCGGCATGAACGTGCTGGACACGAAGGCCACCATCTGCTCCGGTCGCCGCACCGAGCCGACCTTGCGAGTGACCACCTCGATCGTGCGGTCGGTGGCCAGTCGGAGCGCGGAGGCCACCGCAGGCATGGGGCGAACGCGGCCGAACTGCACCTCGGGTACCGGGTCCGCGCCGGAACCCATGGTCCACCAGCCGCCGAGGTAGAACGCGTTGTAGCCGAAGGCGGGTTGCAGGGCGATCGTGCGACCGAGGAGCGCCGGGTTGTCCATGAGCGGCTGCAGGGCCGGATCCAGCGTGGCGCCCACCGGCAGGGCCAGCGGCTGCACATCGAGCGAGAAGGTTGCGGATCCATCGTCATCGCCGGCCCGGTAGCCGAACATGGTCTCGACCGAGTGATCGAGGAAGGGCATCAGTCGCCACGGGTAGGTCTGCGTGACCTGCCGGTCGAGCTTGTCAGTGCCCGCGCTGCCCACCGTCTGCTTCATCTTGTAGGAGAGCTTCCATGCGCGCTGCACGTCCACGCTCATGTAGCCCGGCAGGCACGACTCGTTGGACTGGCCGGCGTACAGGGTCCAGGCCATGTGCATCTGGCGGATGTCGTTGAGCTGCTGCGTGGAGCGTCCGGCCACGCGAGCCCTCTGGATGCCCCCGAGGAGCAGGGCCATGAGGATGCCGATGACGGCGATCACCACCAGCATCTCGGTCAGCGTGAAGCCCCGTCGCCTCATTGGCCGCCCACCGTCACCTTGTCGACGAGTCCCTTGCGGATCCGGTCCACGCCCGAGCCGAGCTCGCCGATCGGGTCCGGTGGAACGATCTCCACGATCTTCTCGCCCAGCTTCGCCTCGCCGCGATTGACCTTCGCCTCGAAGGCCTTGCACTCCTGCAGCAGGCGGGGAAGGATCTCCTCCTCGGGCACGTTGGCCACGCGCTGGCCCTGCACGTAGATGATCCCGCGTCGGTCGCCAGCGAACACCGCCACGTCGGCGCCCTCGGCCTCGCCGGGGCCGTTCACCACGCAGCCCATGACGGCGACCTTGATCGGCAGCGTGATCTCCTTGTCAAGCTTGCGCTCCACTTCCTTGACCAGCGTGAACAGGTCCACCTGGATGCGGCCGCAGGTCGGGCATGCGATGAGCTCCACGCCCTTGCGGGTGCGCAGGCCAAGGCAGTAGAGGATCTCCAGCCCGTCCTTCACCTCGTCGATGTGGTCGCTGGCGTAGCTGATGCGGATGGTGTCGCCGATGCCGTTGGCCAGCAGCGTGCCCAGCGCCACCGCCGTCCGGATGGTGCCGGTCGACTTGGGGCCCGCGTGGGTCACGCCCAGGTGCAGCGGATACGGGAAGCGCTTCGCGATCTCGGTGTAGGCGTCGATGCAGAGCTGGGCGTCCATGCTCTTGGCGCTGATCACGATGTCCTCGAATCCCCGCGCGTGGAAGATGTCGAGGTACTCCTCGAGCTTGGCGATCATGAGGGCGAGCAGGTGGCCGGACTTGTGGCCCTCGAAGTACATGCCCAGCTCCTCGGCGCGGCGCTGCTTGTCCTTGCGCTCGATGATGCTGCCCTCGTTCACGCCGATGCGGATGGGGATGCCGCGCTCCTTGCAGGCGTCGATGACCTTGTTCACCTGGTCGCGGTCGCTGATGTTGCCGGGATTCAGGCGGATCTTGTGGATGCCCGACTCGACGGCCTCCAAGGCCCGCTGGAAGTGGAAGTGCACGTCGGCCACCAGCGGCACCTTCACCTGCGGGATGATGTGCTTCAGCGCCTCGGTGTCCTTGCGCTCGGGCACGGCCACGCGCACGATGTCGGCGCCGGCGTCGGCGTAGCGGTTGATCTCGGCCACGCAGGCGTCGATGTCGTGCGTGTAGCCCGCCGTCATGGTCTGCACGGCCACGCGGGCGTCGCCGCCGATGCCGAAGCGGCCCACGCGGTCGTCGCCCACCATCACCTTGCGCGTCTTGCGTCGCTCGATCATTCCGAAAGTGTAGCGGTGGCCTCGCGTGGGCCGCGGATCCGGGCGTTCGTCACTATCCTGCAGCGCATGGCAGAGCACGCGGCCTCGATCCCTTTCCCCCGGTTCCGCCTCTCGCTCATGATGTTCCTGCAGTACGCGGTCTGGGGCCTCTGGCTACCGGTACTGGGGGGTTACCTGGGAACGCCGGTGGACCGGGGGGGGCTGGGCTTCACCGGTCTGCAGATCGGAACGATCCTTGGCACTGCGGGTGCATGCGGAGCGGTGCTGGCGCCGTTCATCGCGGGCCAGGTGGCGGATCGGCTCATGAACGCGGAGAAGGCGCTGGGGGTGCTGCTGGTGCTGGGTGGCGTCGCCAACTGGCTGCTGGCGGGCGCGAAGGACTACGGCACGTTCCTGGGCCTCTCGATTGCCTACAGCGTGCTCTACATGCCCACGCTGAGCCTGACCAATTCCATCGCCATGGCCAACCTGCCGCAGGCCACGAAGGCGTTCCCGCGGGTCCGCGTCTGGGGCACCATCGGATGGATCGTGGCCAGTTCAGCCTTCCCGCTGCTGTGGCTGCAGGACAACCTTCACCTGCAGTGGCTGCCATGGTTCGTGGCCGGCACCGAGAAGTCGGACGCCACCGCACTGGTGGCGGACGCGCTGCGACTCAGCGGCGTGGTGAGCCTGCTCTACGGGGCCTTCGCCATGACCCTGCTGCCCGCCACGCCGCCGCGGGGCGGTGCCTCCAATCCGCTGGCTTTCCTTGAGGCGTTCGCCCTGCTGAAGCACCGCGCCGTGCTGGTGCTCACCGTGGCGGCCGTGCTCATCTCGATGATCCACAACATCTACTTCATCCGCACCGCGAGCTGGCTGGAGACCGTGGGATTCACGAAGGCGAACGCGCCGGCGGCGATGACCGTGGGGCAGATGGTGGAGATCGGCACCCTGGCCGTGCTTGGCTGGTTCATCGCGCGGCTGGGCTTCCGGCGGGTGCTTCGGATCGGCGCGGCGGCCTACTTCCTGCGGTTCGCGCTCTTCGCCTCGGCCACCGCGCCCGGCATGGCCTACGCGGGCATTGCGCTGCACGGGTTCTGCTACGCGTTCTTCTTCGCGGCGGCCTTCCTGTTCATCGACCGCGTGGCGCCGCGTGACGCCCGGCACAGCGCGCAGACGGCCTTCGGCATCGCGATCCTGGGCGTGGGCCCCATCCTGAGCGGCGTCTACAACGGATTCCTCGATGCGGTCAGCACCGCGGGGCCATCCGGGCTGGCCGCACGCTGGCAGGCCTTCCTGATGGATCGGGGCGTGCAGATTCCCGCGGCCGGTGCCAGCTGGCCCGCGGTGTGGTGGACCGAGGCGGCCATCGGCCTGGCCGTGTTCATGCTGCTGGTCCTGGGCCTGGCGGGCACGCGCGAGCCGCAGCCCGATTGAGCCCCCGGCGGCTCAGGCCGTGGCGCCGAGTGACTTCCGCTCGCGTTCGTAGTCCGGGTGCAGCTTGAGCTGGGCTTCCTCGCCCGGAATCAGCAGCGCCGCCACGGGGGTGCCTTCCTTGAGCGGTGTGCCGTCGAGCGCGGTGATCTGGAACTTCGGCTGGGCCGAATCATGGGCGGCCAGCGCCGCCTCCAGGGTCTTCTGCAGCCCTGGATCGATCTTGGCCCAGCTCTCCCGGCCGCGGCACTTCGGGAACTTGCTGCAGCCGAGCCACGGTCCCCGCTTGCCGGTGCGCAGGTTCATGGGGGCCGCGCACTTGGGGCAGGGCAGGTCGGTCACGAAGGGTGGCGGCGAGGGGAACTTGATGCCGCCCTTCCGGTCGATGTTGAGCACGAACTGCGTCTCGCGGTTGATGCTGGTGAGGAAGTCGCCGAAGCGGCCGGTGCGCAGGATCATGGGTGCGCCATCGACCGGGCACTTGATGTCCACCTTCTCGGGCAGCAGCGGGCGGCCCTGCCGGTTCACCGGAGCGGCATAGCTGCAGGCCGGCTCGAACTTGGGCTTGCGCTTCTTGCCGGACTTGGTGGGGGGCTGCTTGACCTCCACCTTCTGGGCGAAGCCGGTGCAGCTGAGGAAACGACCGGTCTTGCCCAGGCGGTACTCGCAGCGACGCCCGCACACGGGGCAGGCGTAGGGGGCGGGCTCGCTGGCGGCCTTCACGTGCACCCGCTCCATGAGCCCGGCCACCACGCTCCGGAAGGGGACGTAGAAGTCGCGGAGCATCTTCCGCCACTCCAGCCGGCCCTCGGCGATCTCGTCGAACTTCTCCTCGATGGCCCGGGTGTAGCCCACGTCCATGAAGCCGTCCTTGAAGGGCTCCTCCAGGAAGCTGCACACCGCCATGCCGATGTCGGTGGCGTGGAAGGCGCGGCTGACCTGCTCCACGTACTTGCGCTCCTCGATCGTGTTGATGATCGACGCGTAGGTGGAC
>JBILWQ010000324.1:0-2623 GCA_044369805.1 Phycisphaerales bacterium | reverse complement strand
CCGGCATGGCCTGCAAAGCGGAGCCGAGGCGTCCGCGTGCAGGCCATGCCGGAGGCTGAGCGGCGGCTCGTGTCGCCGTCCGTCACTCCCCGATGTCCTCGGCCCACAGGTCGGGCTTCTCGCGCTGCATGCGCTCCATCAGCGCGATGCAGCGGGGGTCCTGCAGCACGCGGACCTCCATGCCCTTCTCCTTCATCCAGTCCTCGCCGCCCAGGAAGGTGTGGTTCTCGCCGATGATCACCCGTGGAATCTTGAAGAGCACCGCGGTGCCGGTGCACATGGGGCAGGGGCTGAGCGTGCTGATCAGGGTGCAGCGGTTCCAGTCGCGGCGGCGTCCGGCGTTGCGGATGCAGTCCACCTCGGCGTGGGCCGTGGGGTCGCCATGCTGCACGCGGCGATTGTGGCCGACGGCCACGATCACGCCGCGCTCGTCGAGCAGCGAGCTGCCGATGGGAATGCCACCTTCCCGCCAGCCCTTCTCGGCCTGGGCGATGGCGGCGTCGAGTCCGGCCTGCAACTGGGCGTCCGTGAGGGGTGGAAGGACCTTCTTCATGCCTCCTCCATCGGATGGTGCGCGGCGGTGGCCGCAGAAACCGGCGTGAAGCCGTCGGGCTGCCGTAGATTGCCGTCATGAAGCGGATCGTGGTGTTCGGGTCCATCTCGTACGACCGCACGCTGCACCTGCCCCGCATTCCCGAGGCGGGTCAGGGGCTCATGGCCAGCGCGATCACCCACAGCGTCGGCGGGAAGGGGGCCAACGTGGCCGTGGCGGCGGTGCGGGCGGGCGGTCATGCAGCGCTGGTGTCCGCGGTGGGCCACGATGGCGACCGGGCCCTGTCGGAGTTGGCCGCTGCCGCCGTCGACACCCGCTGGGTGGAACGGCGGACCGATGTGGCCACGGCGGAAGTCATCATCCACCTTGCCGCCGACCAGCGGGAGTTCGGCATCACCGTGCCGGGGGCCGATCGGCACGTGGAGCGCCGGACCATGCAGGCCGCCATCGACACGTTCCGTGGCGGATCGATCGGCTATCTCGATGGCATGGTGAACGATGGTGCATTCGTGATCGAGGCGATGGCGGCCCGAGGTGCGCCGCTGGTCATCAACCCCTCGCCCCTGCACCCGGATGTGGAGGCGTGGCCCATGCAGAGGGCCACGGTCATCGTGATGAATCAGGACGAGGCAAGGCGGCTGACCAACCGTGAAGATCCCGACCACCAGCTTGACCGTCTGCAGCAGCGCTTTCCCGGACCAGCGTTCGTGCTGACACGTGGTTCTGAGGGTGCGTGGTGGTGCAGGGGCGAGGAGCGGGTGCACGTGCCCGCCACGCCGGTGGCGGCCATCGACTCCACGGCCGCCGGAGACACCTTCGCGGGCTACTTCCTGGCAGGCGCGGCGGCAGGGGAGCAGCCCGTGCAGGCCATGCGGATCGCGGCGCAGGCCGCATCCATCTGCGTGACCCGGCACGGCAGCCTGCACAGCATCCCAACTTTGGCCGAGGTGCGCCGGTCGGGTTGAGTGCTCACACGATCGGCGACGCCAGCACGCTGATCCGGTAGCGACGCCCGCCGCCTTCCTTGCGACCCTTCACCACGATCTCCATCATGCGGTCGATGAGACGCCGCATCTCGGTGGCGCTGCGGTCATCCAGGCGGGTGATCTCGAAGAGCGAGGAGATGAAGCTGGGCTGCTCCAGGTTGGCGACGCCCTTGCGGGCCTGAAGGGCCCGGCCGTAGTCGCGGATGGCGGCCCGGCTCATGGCACTGCACAGCCGCACATCATCGCGGACCCCGCTTCCGGTGAATGGATCGCACATTGGCGATCCACTCTCGCGGTTGATGTCGTACACGCGCTCCCATCGCTTGCCAGTGCGCTGCTGGCCGGCCCGCAGCAGGATGCCGGCGTTTGCCATGACTTCCAGGTGCCGGTAGAGCCCCGCAGCCCCTCGGCCGCTGGCCTCGGCGATTCGCGACACGGCGCAGGGAGCCAGCTGCTCCATCAGCAGCAGCAGTTCGTAACGAACCGGGCTCCGCATGGCCGCCCATTGGCGGGGTCCCCACAGTTTGAGCTTCCGTTCGGCTGGCTGGGTCATGGCTTGATCGGGGGTGGGCCGCCCCGGCCGGTGCGTCGGGAATGTAGGCCCAAACGCGGGAGCCGTGGAGGATTTGATCCGAATTTCGTTGTTCGCAAATGAAGCAAAATGCAACTTTGCAGTCGTGGTTCGCCCATGCTGGTGCGCGCGGCCGGGGGTCAGCAACCGTCGTCGAGCGGATCAAGTGGCGAGGCCATCAGCGTCACCTGATACCGCTGGCCGTGGCCACGCCGCCGTCCTTCGCGGATGAGTTGGTACATCTGCCGCGAGAGGGCCTTGAGCCGACGAAGTTGGCGATCGTCGAACCTCGTTCGCTCCACCATGGAGGTCAGGACCAGTTCAGCGCTTCCTGCTGGCCGACCCTGTTGCGCGACGGCGGCGCGCAGGTAGTCCCTCGCCGCGGCCCTCGCGAGGCCCGAGACGAGACGGCCGTGCTCGCGAAGTCCCCGCCCGCTCGGCGCGTCGAAGTGCGGAATTCCCCCCTGAAGGAACGGCCCGCACGCATACAGCGTGGTCCATCGCCGCCCCGCG
>JBILWQ010000043.1:0-9687 GCA_044369805.1 Phycisphaerales bacterium | reverse complement strand
TGGATGCTCTCGGCCATGGTCGGATGCGCGTGCATGGTGGTGATGATGTCCTCGGCGGTGGCCTCGAGCCGCTTCGCCACGCAGATCTCGTGGATCAGCTCACTCGCATTCTCGCCCACGATGTGCGCGCCCAGAATCTCGCCGTAGGGCTCGCTCGTGATCACCTTCACCAGGCCCTCGTTCGCGCCATCGGCGATCGCCTTGCCGTGGCTCTTCAACTGGTACATGCCCACGTGGTACTTCAGGCCCTTCTCCTTGGCCTGCGCCTCGGTCATGCCCACGCTGGCCACCTGCGGGTTGCAGTAGGTCGCGCCGGGAATGGCGTCGTAATCAATGCCGATGGTGTGGTGGCCGAACATGCGCTCGACCGCGGTCACGGCCTCCTCGCTGGCCACGTGCGCCAGCGCCGGCGGACCGATCACGTCACCGATGGCGTACACGCCGGGCACGCTGGTCTGGTAGGTGGCCTTGTCCTTCTTCTCGCGATAGTCGGTCACGATCAGGCCCTTGTCCATCTTCAGGCCCAGGCTCGCGTCGAACAGGCCGTCGGTGCGGCCCTGCACGCCGATCGCCACCAGCACCACCTCGCACTCGATGCTCTCGGTCTTCTTGTCGGCGGCGCTTTCCAGCGTGACCTTGGCGCCCTTGGCCGTCTTCTCGATGGCCTTGGTGCCCCAGCCGGTGCGGAACACGATGCCCTGCTTCTCGAAGATCTTCTGGGCGGCCTTGCTGATGTCGGCATCCTCCAGCGGAAGGATGCGGTCCACCATCTCCACCACGGTCACCTTGGTGCCGAAGGCGTTGTAGAAGTAGGCGAACTCCATGCCGATGGCACCACTGCCCACCACCACCATGCTCTCGGGCTTCTTGGGCAGCACCATGGCCTCGTAGCTGCTGATGATGGTCTTGCCGTCGTTGGGCGCAAACGGCAGCTGCCGCGGCGCCGCGCCGGTGCAGATGAGCACATGGTCGGCCGTCAGAACGCGGTCGCCCGCGCCCGCCTTACCGGTGCCCGCGTAGTAGTTCTCATCCGCCGTGCTCACCTGCACCTTGCACGGACCCGAACCCGACTTGCCGCTCAGGATCTTGGCGTGGCCCTGCACATGCTCGATCTTGTTCTTCTTGAACAGGAAGCCGATGCCGGTGTTCAGCTGCGTGGTCACGCCTCGGCTTCGGCCGATCACCTTCTCCCAATTCACCTTCACGGCCTTCGGATCGACCTCGAAGCCCATGTCCGCGCCGTGGCCGAACGCCTCGGAATACACCTTGGCGGTGTGCAGCAGCGCCTTGGTGGGAATGCAGCCCCAGTTCAGGCAGACGCCGCCGAGCTTGTTGCGTTCCACGCAGGCCACGCGCTTGCCCATCTGGGCCGCTCGGATGGCGCCCACGTAGCCGCCCGGGCCTCCGCCGATCACGATGAGGTCGAAGTGGTCCTTGGAAGCGGGGCTGGCGGCCATGGTTCGGGTCTCCGGGCTGTTGTTGCCGTGCCTGGCGAGGCCTCCACAGGCCGCGGCGGCACCGGCGCGGGCGGCTATCGTAGCGGTGCCGCGCGGGCGCGTCCGCGCGAAGCGCCCAACCGATGGAACCCGTCGTCTCCCGCGAGCCTCACGAGGAAACCGTCCGCATCGCCGAGGCGGTCGCGGCGGCAGGCGTGGGCATCTGGGCGTGGGATCTTCGGCATCGCGCAGCCTGGTACTCGGCCGGATTCCGCAGCCTGCTCGGTCACACGCAGGCCACCCTTCCGGACACGTTCGAGGGTTTCCTGACCCTGATACATCCCGATGACCGGCCTCGCGTGTTCGGCGCCATCGCGCGGGCGGAGCACACCGAGTCGCGATCCGTCATCGACACGGAGTTCCGCCTTCGGCGTGGCGACGGCCAGTGGGCGTGGGTTCGCTTCAAGGGCTCCGCCGTCTTCGAGGAGCGCACCGCGATCCGCCTGACGGGAACCCTTCATGATTGGCCACTGTCGGCGGCGCGTGACCAGCTGGCCATGTCCGCGAGCGATCGTCTTGCCGCGGCGCTCGAGGAACAGTCTCGCGTGGCCCGTGAACTGCAGCAGGCGCGGGCGGAACTGCTTCGCCAGAACGAGGAGCTGCGTCAGGCCCGGATCCAGGCTGAGCAGGCCAAGGAGAGCCGGGGCATGTTCCTGGCGAACATGAGCCACGAGATCCGCACGCCGATGAACGCCATCGTGCTGTCGATCCCGCTGCTGCTGGATCCATCGCTGGATCCGGAGGAGCGTGGGCGGCATGCCGAGGCGATCCGTCGGGGCGGCGAGCACCTGCTGGCCATCGTGAACGATGTGCTCGACCTTTCCAAGATCGACGCGGGGGGCATGTCGGTTGAACACGTGTCCACGCCGGTGCTGGGCACGCTGGCACGCGTGCTGGCCACGCTCTCACCCACGGCGATCGCCAAGCGCCTGGACCTGCAGGGTGGCCCGACGGGCCTTGTGCCCGCATGCATCCAGAGCGATCCGCACCGGCTGGGCCAGATCCTGATGAACCTGGTGGGCAATGCCGTGAAGTTCACCGATCACGGAGGCATTCAGGTGGAGGTGGAATGGATCCGTTCGTCAGTCGCGCCCCGTGGCGACGCCGAGCCGGATCCGACCGCGGCAAGCCGGATCCGGTTCCGCGTGATCGACACCGGTCCGGGCATTCCCGCCGATCGTCTCAAGAGCCTGTTCGAGCCCTTCGTGCAGGGCGATGCCTCGACCACGCGCCGATTCGGAGGCACGGGCCTGGGACTCTCGATCAGCCGAAGGCTTGCTCGCCTGCTCGGTGGCGACATTCATGTGGAGAGCGTGCCGGGACGGGGCAGCGTCTTCACGCTCGAGGTGGCCACGGGAGCGGTCGATGGCGTGGCCTTGCTTGATCGCATGCCCTCGGAGATCGCCGGGGTGGAGGCGGACCACGCACCGAACCTGCACGCGCACGTGCTGCTGGCCGAGGACGGCGAGGACAATCAGCGGTTGATCACGCACCATCTTCGCAGGGCCGGGTACCAGGTGACCGTGGCCGGCAATGGCCGTGATGCGGTGCTGCTGGCCACCACCGCGCTTCGGCAGGGTCATCCGTTTGACCTGGTGCTCATGGACATGCAGATGCCGGAGCTGGATGGCTACGAGGCCACGCGATCGCTTCGCGCCGCGGGCTGGAAGGGACCCATCGCGGCACTCACGGCACATGCGGCGGCCGGCGACCGGGAGCGGTGCATCGAGGCCGGATGCGACCACCACATCAGCAAGCCGGTGGAGCGGGACACGCTGCTGGCGACCGTGCTCGATCTGTTGAGCCGCACCGATCGGCCCTGAGCCCCGAAAATTCTCGTGCGGGCACGCAGCATGCAGCGGGCCGATCTTTGACGGTGCAGGCCCTCCACCCTAGCATCGCCGCCCTTCCCCGGAATCGACCGTGCGCATTGCCCTGATCAGCGACATCCATGGCAACCTCGAGGCCCTCCAGACGGTCCTGGCGGACATCGACCAGCGGATCGACGTGAAGGCGGGCGACCGGATCTGGTGCCTCGGCGACATCATCGGCTACGGCCCCAATCCGGTGGAGTGCGTGGAACTGGTGGCGCAGCGCTGCGACTGGAGCCTGCTGGGCAACCATGACTACGCCGCGCTGTACGAGCCCACCAACTTCAATCGCGCCGCCGAGCAGGCGGCCTACTGGACGCGCGAGCAGTTCGAGGCCGAGACCCAGCGCGACCAGGGCAGGGGATCGCGGCTGTGGGAGTTCCTGGGCAAGCTCCGCGTGCGCGTGAAGGAGGGTCCCTTCCTGGCGGTGCACGGCTCGCCGCGGAAGCCGATCAACGAGTACATCTTCCCCGAGGATGGCCACAAGGCGCAGCGCATGCAGCCCATCTTCGATCGCTTCGAGTGGATCTGCCTGGTCGGGCACACGCACGTGCCGGGCGTGTTCACCGCCGACGACTTCCTGAGTCCCGAGAGCCCCGATCACATGAAGGAGCGGACCTTCCAGTTCCGTCCGGGCGAGAAGGTGATCGTGAACCCGGGATCCGTGGGCCAGCCCCGCGACACCATTCCGCTGGCCAGCTACGCCATCATGGATGTCGCGGACCAGCCGACTTCGGTCAGCTTCGTCCGGATCCCGTACGACATCGATGCGGTGAAGGCCAAGATCTTCAGCATCGAGAAGCTCGACAACTGGCTCGGCGAACGGCTGACGCAGGGACGCTGAACATGGAACCACGCAAGGCGCCACGGTGGCCCATCCTGCTGCTGGTGCTCGCCGCCGCCGCGGGCGTGGTGCTCTCGGCCATCTACGGACCCGGCACGCGGAAGGCCCAGCCTGCCGCCGCCCCCCCGGCATCGCCCGCGACGGTCGTGACGGAGAGTTCCGTGACGGCGCCCCAGGCCGAGGCATCGGCCGCGCCCACGGCGGCCCCGGCCGCTCAGGCACCGACCGGTCTCCACGCCCGACGACCCCAGGGTGCCGCGGCGGGCGCGCCGGCGTCGATCGGTTCGCTGGATCCTGCGCAGCACCGCTTCCGCGTGGACTTCTCCGAGGGCAGTGCGGGCATCGCTCGCGTCACCTTCAGCGACTTCTGGATCAGTGCGGAAGCGCGCGAGCAGGCCCGCGCCCACGCCGAGGCCGTGCGCCGTGGCACGACGCCGCCTCCGCCGCTTCCACCGGATGAGCAGCGGTACGTGGTGGCCGCGCACGGATCGCTTCAGGGCTACGAGATTCCCATGCTGGCGGCCCGTGCGGTCGAGGTGGACGGCGCACCGGTGGGCCTCTTCGGCACGGTGTGGGCGCCCACGGCACCCGGGTCGTTCACGACCGAGATCGCGGCGGAGACTGGCGAGGCGGTCCTGCGGATCGATCGGTGCTTCGCGATCCAAGATGCCGGTGGCGGCTTCGATCTGCGGCTGACGCAGTCGGTGCGCAACCTCTCGAGCCGACCGCTGAAGGTGCGGTGGATCCAGTACGGGCCATCCGATCTGCCCAAGGATGGCACGACGCCCGGGCGCGGCGGGATGCTCGACATTCGCCGCTACCAGTTCGGCTACCTGTACGGGCCGCAGCGGGATCCGCAGCGGGAGTCGGTGGTGGTCCACGGCGCCGTGTTCGACAGGTCCGATGTGCTGAAGCGGACGGCCGCCGACCCCACGCACAGCTCGATCCTGTGGCCACAGCCCGATCAGAGGGCGCAGGGCTTCGACCTGAGCTGGTTCGGCACCACCAACCGCTACTTCTCGCTGGCGGTGCACGCGCTGGATCCCGCGGCGACCAAGGGCAAGGTGCTGGCACCGGTGCATGAGGTGTGGGCCCTGGCGGATCCGCAGGCTGGCTCGGGCACCGAGCAGGTGGCCTTCACCGAGCTGCGGAGCGGCGTGGTGGAGATTCCCGCGGGGGCCACGGCCGCCTTCGACATGGGCGCCTTCCCGGGCCCGCTCGATCCCAAGCTGCTCGACGGCGTCGAGCCGTTCGCGGCGCTGCGCATGGATGGCCTGATCCTGTACCTGATCAGCGGCTGCTGCAGCTTCTGCACCTTCTCCTGGCTGGCCAACGTGATCGTGCTGGTGCTGACCTTCCTTCACGACCATGTGGTCTTCGACTGGAGCCTGTCCATCATCGTGCTGGTGATCGTGGTGCGCGTGCTGCTGCACCCCGTGACCCGCTACAGCCAGATCCAGATGGCCCGCGTGACCAAGGGCATGGCGGCCATCAAGCCGGAACTCGATGCCCTGCAGAAGCGATACGCCAGCGACCCCAAGCGGCTCCAGCAGGAGCAGATGCGGCTGTACCGCGAGAAGGGGATCAACCCCGCGGGCTGCGTGGGCGGCATGCTGCCCACCTTCCTGCAGATGCCGATCTGGATCGCGCTCTACGCGGTGCTGTACTTCGACTTCGACCTCTGGCAGAAGCCAGCGTTCTTCGGCGTGTTCCAGCAGTTCGGCGGGTGGCGCTTCCTGGGCGACCTGAGCGCTCCGGACCACTTCATCGAGTTCAGCCAGCCGCTGCTCACCTGGCCATTCACCTTCTCGGCCATCAACCTGGTGCCGCTGCTCATGGGTCTGCTGTTCTACGTGCAGCAGAAGTACCTGGCCCCGCCCACGGCGGCCAACCTGAGCCCCGAGCAGCAGCAGCAGCAGGTGATGATGAAGTGGATGTCGGTGATCCTGTTCCCGGTCATGCTCTATGCGGCACCGAGCGGACTCACGGTCTACATCATGACCAGCACCTGCATCGGCATCATCGAGGGCAAGCGCATCCGCCGTCAGATCGAGACCATGGACCTGCTGGCGCCGCGGAAGCGCGATCCCGGCAAGCAGGATCGCCTGGGCAAGCTCTACGAGGCGGCCATGAAGCGGGCGCAGCAGAAGCGCGAGCAGCAGGGTCGGCGGTTCAAGGAGCGCGACTGACTCCATGCAGCCCGGCGCCGGCCGCGACCTGATCGTGGCCGCGGCCACCGGCATCGGGGGCGGTGCGGCCGTGGTGCGGGCCAGCGGCCCCCAGGCCTTCACGGCGCTTGCGCGCGTCTCAGGCCACCCACTGGCGACTGACCGGGCGATCGTCCCCTCGTGTCTCCGTCTGCCCGCGGGCGACATGCCGTGCCTGGCTCTTCGCATGCCCGGTCCGGGCAGCTACACGGGAGAGGACACGGTCGAATGGATCGTGCCCGGACATCCGTGGGTGGTCGAGCTGTCCGTGCAGGCGGTGGTGGCGGCAGTGCCCGGCGCACGGCTGGCACAGCCGGGCGAGTTCACGCTGCGGGCGTTCGAGGTCGGACGCCTGACGCTGGAGCAGGCCGAGGGTGTCGCGGCGAGCATCGCGGCGCGCACCGATGCGGAGCTTCGCGCGGCCGCGCACCTGCGTGGCGGCGGGCTGGGCCGTTCGGTGGAGCAGGCCCTGGAGACGCTTGCCGATCTGCTGGCACTGGTCGAGGCGGGCATCGACTTCACCGATCAGGAGGACGTGGTGGCGATCGGGTCGGAGGCGCTTCGTCGGGGTCTGGCAGTGGTGCAGACCTCGCTGCAGTCGCTGGTGGATGGATCGGTGCCGCTGGAGCATCTGGCCGCGGCGCCCCTGGTGCTGCTGTCCGGGCCCGCCAACGCCGGCAAGAGCGCCCTCTTCAATGCGCTGCTGGGGCGCGAGCGAGCCGTGGTGGCGCCGGTGGCTGGCACCACGCGCGATGCGCTGGTGGAACCATGGCATGTGCGCGCTCCATCCGGCCCACTGGAGCTGCTGCTGGTCGATGCACCTGGCCGCATGGAGGCTCGGAGCGAGCTTGATCGGCTGGGGCAGGACGTCCGTCAGGCCGCGATCGAGCGGGCCACGCTCATGATCTCCTGCAGCGACGATGGCCACGGGCACCCCATGGAAGGCGACGTGATCCGCGTCCGAACCAAGGCGGACCTCGGACGCGGTGGCGTGGTGCACGGCGAGATCCTCACGAGCGCCGCCACGGGCGAGGGGCTGGATCGGCTGTCGGCCGAGGTGGCCGCGAGGGCCGAGTCCATCGGCGCGTGCGCGGCCGGCCACGCACCCGCGCTGGCCCGGCGCCACCATGCCCTGGTCTTGGAGGCCCTATCGCACCTGGCCGCGGCGGCGGACGCGATTGCGGGTGATCCTCCGGCCGCGGCACCGACCCGACCCGAACTGGTTTCCGCCGCCCTGCACGGAGCGGTGGAGGCGCTCGGCGGCATCCGCGGCCGGCTGGCTCCCGACGACATCCTGGGCCGCATCTTCGGTCGCTTCTGCATCGGCAAGTGAGGGGCGGCTAGCCTGTTCGGCATGAAGGGTTCGTTGGAGATCCGCGTGCGCTACTGCGAGTGCGACCCCATGGGCGTGGTGCACCACACGGTGTATCCCGTGTGGTTCGAGATGGGCCGCACCGAGCTGCTGCGCGGCACCGGACGCACCTACCGCGACATGGAGGAGGCAGGCATCTTCCTGGCGGTGGTCCGCATGCAGGTGCAGTACCGTCGGCCCGCCCGCTATGACGACCTGCTGCGGTTGGAGACCACGCTGGCCGGCGCAGGACACGTGAAGATCGACCACACCTACGAACTCTTCCGGGGCGACGAGCTTCTCTGCACGGGTTCGACCACGTTGGCGTGCCTGGACCGGCAGGGCAAGGCCCGGGCGCTGCCCGAGGGCATGTTCGAGGCGGGCTCCGCGCGATGAGCGACGATCTGGAGCGGCTTCGTCGACTGGGCACCTGGCGGGCGAGGCCCGAGCGCCTGGCCTCCGCCTCGGGTGACCTCTCGGGCATGGCGCGCGAGATCCGCCGACTGGAGAAGTCGATCGGCGGCGCGACCGACGCGTGGATCCGCATTGCGCCGCCGGCGCTGCAGGCGGTGGCGCGGGTGGACACGCTGCGAGGCGGCACGCTCACGCTTGTGGTCGATGGGAGTGCGGCGGCGTTCGAGGTGGACCGCGCCCTTCGCAGCGGCATGGAAGCGAGCCTTCGCATGGCCATTCCGGGACTGATGCGGATCCGCACCCGCGTGGGTGGTCCGCAGGAGGGCTGAGGCAGGCATGTCCGCATCCATGCCAGGGATCTCGCTTCGAGGCGTGACCTGCCGGTTCGACGGCACGACGGCGGTCGATGACGTGACGCTGGAGATCGACGGCGGCTCGCTCTTCTTCCTGCTGGGTCCGAGCGGCTGCGGCAAGACCACGCTGCTGAGGACCATCGCGGGTTTCCATGAACCCGCGGCGGGCCGGGTGCTGCTGGGGGAACGCGACATCACCACGGTGCCGCCGGAGCGACGCGAGGCGGGCATGGTCTTCCAGGGTTACGCGCTCTGGCCGCACATGAGCGTGCTGGAGAACGTGGCCTTCGGGCTCGAGGTGCGCCGCGTGCCGGCGGCCGAACGGCGCAGGCGCGCCATGGAGGCCCTGGAGCTGGTGCACATGGCGGATCTGGCGGAACGGCGACCCGGGCAGCTGAGCGGCGGACAGCAGCAGCGGGTGGCGCTGGCGCGCGCGATCGTGTTCCGACCCCGGGTGCTGCTGCTGGACGAGCCGCTCTCCAACCTCGACGCGGTGCTTCGGCTGGAGATGCGGAGCCTGATCCGACGCATCCGCGACGAGGTGCGCATGACCACGGTCTACGTGACCCACGACCAGGCGGAGGCGCTGAGCCTGGCCGACGCGATCGCGGTCATGCGGCACGGCCGGGTGGTCCAGCACGGCACGCCGCAGGCGCTCTACCGGCGTCCGGCGAACCGATTCGTGGCCGAGTTCATGGGCCGCATCAACCTGCTGCCCGCCTCGGTGATCCGCTCCGGATCCGGCGGGTTCGCCCTGCGGACGGCGGTGGGTGACCTGCCGTGCGACGCGTGCTCTGCGCCCGAGGGCGCCGCGGTCCTGGCGGGCATCCGGCCGGAATCGCTCCGGATCGTGCCGAACGGACCCATCCGGGGCCTGGTGCGGCGGAGCGTCTATCTTGGCGAGATGGCCCAGCACGAGGTCGAGACCGCCGCCGGCACGCTGCTGGTGCTCGAGCAGGATCCCGGACGCGCCTCGCGCGCGGGCGAGACCCTGGCCCTGCAGGCCGCGCGCGACGCGGTGATCACGCTCACCGACTGAACCACGGAACCCACCATGACGACCATCGATTTCAACGGCAATCGCATCGAGCTCAAGCCCCAGGAAAATGCGCACTTCCTGCACCTGGCCAACAACTTCATCCCGCTGCTCT
>JBILWQ010000322.1:0-2644 GCA_044369805.1 Phycisphaerales bacterium | reverse complement strand
GGTGTCCAACCGCCTGGCCAAGTTGGACCAGTGGTCGGAGTGTGGCGGGAACATCCAGCGCACGTACGCGTTCGCGGACTTCCTGACGAGCATGCGCTTCATCAACGAGGTGGCCGCCGCGGCCGAGCGTGTGCAGCACCATCCGGACATCCTGGTCCGCTGGAACAAGGTCACGCTGACCCTCAGCACCCACGATGCCGGCGGCATCACGGAGAAGGACTTCACCTTCGCCGCCGATGCCGACCGTCTGGCGGCGGTGCATGCGCCGCCGCCAGAGGCACCCCCCGCGCCGTCGACCTGAGGTCGATCAGCTCCGCAGGGCCTTGCGAACCAGTGCTGCGCGGGCGAGCCGTCCCTTGTCCTCGTCGGCTGCCGTCGGGTCGAGGCGCGCCAGATGCGCGGGTTGCACCTGGAGCATGAGCCGCTGGACCATGTCCAGGCCCAGGTCGGGGAGCATGCCCATGCAGATGCCCAGGCGGACATTCGCCAGGAGCTTGGTGGCCTCCTCGGCTCCGAGCAGCCGCGCCGCACGCAGCGTGGCGATGGCCCGGTGCACCTTGTCCTCGAGCAGCGGCCGGTTGCTCTCCAGCAGCAGCCGGCGGGCGGACCGCTCGTAGTCCACCAGCTGGGGCACCGTCTCCTCGGCGAAGCGTTGCAGAAGGTCGTCCTCGCTGGAGCCCAGCGTGACCTGGTTGCTGACCTGGTACAGGTTGCCCACGGCCTCGCTGCCCTCGCCGTAGAAGCCGCGGATGGCCAGGTGCATGTCCTTGGCCGCCCGCTTCACGCGCTCCATCTCGCCGGTGTACCGAAGTCCGGGCAGGTGCAGCATGACGCCCACCCGGAGGCCGCAGCCCACGTTGGTGGGACACGCCGTCAGGTAGCCCCACCTCGAGGAGAAGGCGAAGTCCACCCGACCCTCCACGGCGTCGTCGAAGGCGTGGGCCCGGTCGAACGCCTCGCGCAGCCGCATGCCGGGCAGGATGGTCTGGATCCGGAGATGGTCCTCCTCGTTGACCATCACGCTCAGCGATTCACCGGGATCGATCCCCACGGTGCGGGGGACTGGACTCTCGGCGAAGTGCCGGGAGACCAGGTGCCGCTCCACGAGGAGCTGGCGTTCCTCGGGCGAGGTCTGCGCCATGTTCACCCACGCCAGGCCCTCACCCTGCGAGGCTCGGGTCACCAGCTGCATGACCTCGTGTCGCTGCGCATCGGTGGCCCGCCCCACGAAGGGAAAACCGGCCAGGTTCCGCGCGAGGCGGATCCGGGAACGGATCACGACATCCGACTGGGGTCCGTCCGGTTCGCTCTCCGCCGGAACCTGCGTCATGGGGTCCCGCCACCGAGGTTCTGGAGCTGGTCTCGAAGTCGTGCCGCTCGCTCGTACTGCTCCGCGGCCACCGCGGCGTCGAGTTCCTGCAGCAGCCGAGTCCGCATGGCGGCACGATCGGCCATGCCCTCCATCCGAGGCGGCACGCGCCCCACGTGGTGCACGGCTCCGCCCTGCGCGCGCTCGATGACCGCGCCAAGCTGGGGCATGAATGCCTCGTAGCACCCCGGGCAGCCCAGCACGCCGGACTGGCGGAATTCCGCGAAGGCCAGACCGCACCCGGGGCAACGCACGGGACCCACGGGCTCGCGCCGGACCGCGGCCGCGATGGCGGGAACCTGTCCGGCGAACTGGGCCAGCAACTGCGTCACGGGTGCCGCGGGCACCTGATAGCCGCGCTGCGCAGCGTGCTCCGCGCAGAGGTGAACCTCCTGGGTCGCGTTGTTGCGGATGACCACTTCATGCACCACCGCAGGCTTGTCGCAGTGATCGCACTTCATCGAGAGGCGATTCTAGGCTCGCGGGCCGCGGGGGTCAGCCTGGGGTCAGGCGATGGCTGCACGGTGGATGGCAGCGAGCGTGGCGAGCAGGGCCGGCACCTGGTCCAGCGGCAGCATGGTGCTGGCGTCGCTCGAGGCCCGGGCCGGTTCGGGGTGGCACTCCAGGAACACCGCGTGCACGCCCGCGGCCACCGCGGCGCGGGCAAGCAGCGGAGCGCGATCCGGCCGGCCACCCGTCCGCTCGCCCTCCGCGCCGGGCAACTGGGTGCTGTGGGTGATATCGAAGCAGACAGGGCTGCCCTGTTCGAGCAGGTCACCGATGCCGATGAAGTCGTTCACCAGTCGGTGGTAGCCGAAGGTGGTGCCGCGCTCGGTGACCATCACGTGCGGGCAGCCGCCCGTGCGCAGCTTCTCGACCACGTTGCGCATCTCGGCGGGGCTCATGAACTGGCCCTTCTTCACGTTCACGGGCCGACCGGTCCGTGCCGCCGCCGCGAGCAGGTCCGTCTGCCGGCACAGGAACGCCGGGATCTGGAGCATGTCCAGCGCGGCCGCCGCCACCTCGCACTGCTCGGGCGTGTGCACGTCGCTGGTCACCGGCACGCCAAGTTCCCGGCCGATGGACTGGAGTTCCGCAAGGCCATCCCTGGCACCGGGTCCACGCCGGCTCCGGCCGCTGGAGCGATTCGCCTTGTCGAAGCTGGCCTTGAAGACGAATGCCAGGCCGGCCGCAGCCGCCGCCTCGCGGACCTCCCGGCCGATGCGGAGGTTGGTGGGGGCGTCCTCGAGCACGCACGGACCGGCGATGACCAGC
>JBILWQ010000320.1:0-2663 GCA_044369805.1 Phycisphaerales bacterium | reverse complement strand
GAACCGCCGCCCCCCCCACCGCCACCACCCGCGGGGGGCGGCGGAGCGCCCGGCGCACCGCCGACGCTGCCACCGGTGCCGCCGGCCGGGGGCGGTGCGGGCGGCGGTGCACCGCCACCGACCGCCGGAGGCTGTCCGGAACCATCGGTTCGCGCGGCGGCCTCATCCGCGATCACGGTCTCCTTGCCTTCGGCGATCTTGATGCTGGCGGGATCGATGGTGTAGGGCACGTCCTTGCGATCCGCGTGCTCGCGGAGCCACTTGCCCACGGTGCCGTCGAGGAAGGAATTCGGCTTGCCGTCCATGTGGACGTAGTCGATCCTCATCTCGACCTGGATGGTCCGGGCACCACCCTCGGGCTTCACGGCATATTCGCCCTTGAGTTCCTGAAGCGCGATGAGCCGGCGCTGGTCGTTGGGGATCTTCACCAGTTCCGACGGATCGTCCGTGGCCAGTTCCCTGGCGGGGTCGGTGCTCAGCGTGGCGGCCACGGCATCGCGAACCAGCTGTGGCCAGACGCTCCGGTTGTCGAGCAGCAACTGCACATTGGCCTTGGCGGAACCGGATCCGCCCTCGCCCTGGGCGGCCTGCAACTTGTTCTTCAGTCCGTCGGCCGCCGAGGTCACGCTGCCCGCACGGGCGATCGCGTCGCCACCGGCGACGAACTGACGCTCCATGAGCGGCCGCACGAAGAGAGCGGCAGAGGCGACCACCGCCACGCTGGCGGCGGCGATGAACCACTTGTTCTTGGCCTGCCACACCTTCTCGCGCAGGTTGCTGACCGGCGAGAGGTTGATGGCGATGCTGGCCAGCCCCACGCCCTGCAGCGCCAGGCCGTAGGCGGTGACCATGTTCACGGAGTTGGCCGCGAAGTCGGCGGCGTCGCGCCCCTCGACGCGAATGCGCTTGAATTCGTCGACCCGCTGCACGTCCACGTTGAGCTGCTGACCCAGGAACTTGCGCAGGCCCGGGATCCGGAAGGTGCTGCCCACGCCCCAGGCCTGCTCGATCGGATGGTCCCGGTGCGACATCTGGTAGCTGCTGATGGACCGCTGGACATCGGTGACCAGGTCGCCGAAGACGGGCCGCATGGCCTGCATCATCTGACGGGCGTACTTGCTGCTGGCACTCTCGGCCTTCAGTCGGTCGGCCTTGCCGTAGTTGATCTTGAAGGACTCGGCCAGGGCCTCGGTGAAGTTGGTCCCGCCCAGCGCGAAGGAGCGGATCCAGCATCGGCCATTCTCGGCCACGATCACGTCGGTGGACTGCGTGCCGATGTCCAGGAAGACCGCCGGCTTGTGCTGGTCGCCCAGGCCGAGGTCATAGGTCATGGCGTTGAACACGGCCATGGAGCCCAGCGTGACGATCTCCGGACGGATGCCGAACTCGGCGTAGAGCGAGAGTCGCTCGCGCACCTTGTCCTTGTGGATGGCGAAGATGCCGACCTCGATGTCCGGGCTGTCCGCGGAGACGAAGCGGTGGTAATCCCACTCCACCTCCTCGATCGGGAAGGGAATCTGCTGCCCCGCCTCGAACCTCACGAGGTTGGCGATCTCCTTGGCCTCGACCGGCGGCAGCGGCACGAAACGCGCCAAGCCCACGTTGCCCGGAACGGAGACCACCGTCTTGACACCCTCGATGTTCTTGGCCGCCACGAACTGCTGCAGGGTGAGTCGCGTGATCTCGACGGGGTCGATGTCGGGCGAGGTCAGCGGCTTCGCGTGGGGGATGTAGGCGAAGTCGGCGACGGTGACCTCGTCACCGTCACGCTCGAGGCGGATGGCCTTGATGGCGAAGGCACCGATCTCGATGCCCCATGCGGCTTGGTTCTTCGGCATGCGTGGTGTGGGGTGCCGTGTAGGCGTTCTGGCCGTGGTCCTGCGGTCTGAAAGGAGGGAAGCCGGGGGCGAGGAATATAACCCCCCGACCGGTCGGAAGGGTCGTCGAGTGCCATTCGCCGAACCACCCGGGGCGGGTTGCCGGATTCGCCGGGACCGACTCGAAACGGTTAGCCTTTGCCGAGCCATGTTCGACCCCCGACCGATCCCATCCGCCTCGGACCCATCTCTTGAGCAGGAGATGCAGGCCGCGTTGGGCGGACTCAGCGATCAGGACCTGCTGAACCTTCCCGCCTCCCGCGTGCCCACGTCCCGGTTGAAGCCTGACCGGCAGACCCGGACCGGCACGGTGATCCGCGTCCAGGGCGAGGACGTGATGGTGGAGTTCGGCCCCAAGAGCCAGGGCGTGTGCCCGCTGCGTCAGTTCAAGGAGGGCCCCAAGCCTGGCGACCAGGTGGAATTCGTGGTCGAGCGGCTGGATGCCTTCGAGGGACTGCTGATCCTGGCGCTGCCGGGGGCGACCACGAAGGCGCCGTGGGAGCACCTGACCGAGGGTCAGGTCGTGGAGGCCCGCTGCATCGGCATGAACAAGGGTGGGCTGGACATGGAGGTCTCGCACCATCGTGCCTTCATGCCAGCGGGCCAGGTGGACATCCGCCCGGTGGAGGACATCAGCATCTTCCTCGGGGAGAAGTTCCCCTGCATGATCATCGAGCTCCGCAAGGACAAGGGTCGCATGGTGCTCAGCCGCAAGGCGGCCCTGGCCCGCGAGCGGGCCGGTATGCGCGAGAAGACGCTTGCTGAGCTGACTCCGGGGCAGATCCG
>JBILWQ010000321.1:0-2663 GCA_044369805.1 Phycisphaerales bacterium | reverse complement strand
GAGCTGCTCGCGAAGGTGCCGTCGCTCGCGGGGGAGGGTGCCTCGGATCCCCAGATCCGGGCTATCGCCGACGACAGCCGGCGCGTGGGCGAGGGAACGCTCTTCGTGGCGCGCGGCGGCTCTCGCTCGGATGGCGGCGCGTTCATCGCGGATGCCGTGGCGCGCGGTGCCGTGGCCGTGGTCGCGGCGCCTGGCGTGACGGTGCCCGCGGGCGTGGCGGTGGGCCGAACCCAGGATCCTGCGGCGGCTGCGGCGCAGGTGGCGCATGCCTTCCACGGCTTCCCGGCCCGGCAGCTGAAGGTGGCCGGCGTGACCGGCACCAACGGCAAGACCACCATCGCGTTCCTGCTGCAGCAGTGCATGGCGGCGGCAGGCAGGAAGTTCGGCCTGATCGGCACCGTGCTCACGGACGACGGTCGGCAGCGGCTCTCGAGCGAACTCACCACGCCGGGGGCCATCGAGCTGGCGGGACTCCTGGCCCGCATGCGCGACAACGGCTGCAGCGGCGTGAGCATGGAGACGAGCAGCCATGCGCTGGACCAGGGCCGCGTGGCGGGCATCGACTTCGCGGTGGCCACCTTCACCAATCTCTCGGGCGACCACCTGGACTACCACGGCACCATGGAGGCCTACGCCGACGCGAAGGCGAGGCTCTTCGAGGGGCTGGCCAACGGAGCCTGGGCCGTGGTGAACGCCGATGACCCCGCCCACCGCCGGATGCTTCGCGATTGCCGTGCCCGCGTGATCCGCTGCGGCTTCTCGGGCGGCGAGTCGCTGGACGCCGAGGTGGCGGTGCTTGAGGCCAGGCTGGGTTCCATGCGTGTTCGGCTGCAGGGGCCCTGGGGTGAACTGCAGGCGAGACTGCCCATGATGGGCCGTCACAACTGCATGAATGCGCTGCAGGCCGTGGCCGCAGCCTGGGCCCTGGGCGTGGAGCGTGAGGCGCTGGAGCGGGCCATGGCGGTGGCGAAGGCACCGCCCGGTCGGCTGGAGCCGGTCACGGATCCGGACGCGCCCTTCGCGGTCATGGTGGACTATGCGCACACGGACGATGCGCTGCTGAACGTGCTCCGCGCGGTCCGGCCGGCCCTGCCGCAGGAGGGTCGCCTGATCGTGGTCTTCGGGTGCGGTGGCGATCGGGACAGGACCAAGCGGCCCCGGATGGCGCGCGTGGCCTGCGAGTTCGCTGACCGCATCGTCATCACGAGCGACAACCCCCGGACCGAGGATCCCGAGGCCATCCTGGCGGAGATCCGGACCGGCGTGCCGCCCCACCGGGCGGACCGGGTGGACTGCATCGTGGACCGCCGCGAGGCCATCCGCCAGGCGGTCCGCATGGCCGGGCCGGGTGACGCCGTGGTCATCGCCGGCAAGGGGCACGAGGACTACCAGATCATCGGCCGCGAGAGACGGCCCTTCGACGATCGGCAGGTGGCGATCGAGGCGCTGGCTGGCGCGGGGATCCAGGCGTGAGCGCGTTCCCCGGGCCCCAGGAGATCGCCGACATCACGGGTGGGCGGTGGCTCGACGCGTTGCCCGCGAGCGTGTCCGGCGTCGGTACCGACACCCGCGAGCGTCTTGATGGTCGGCTGTTCGTGGCGCTGAAGGGAGAGCGCTTCGATGCCCACGACTATGTGGCCAAGGCTGTCGAGCAGGGGGCCGCGGCCGTCATGGTGGAGCGGCCCGTGGCCTGCGGGGTGCCCAGGCTGCTGGTCCCGGATGCGCTGAAGGCGTTGCAAGCCATGGCCGCGGCATGGCGGTCGAAGTTGCCCAACGCCTGGTGCGTCGCCATCACCGGCAGCGCGGGCAAGACCACCGTGCGGCGGCTGGTCGAGGCCGTCTTCCGCGAGTTGGGCCCCACCCACGCCAGTCCCAGGAGCTTCAACAACCATCTGGGGGTGCCGCTCACGCTGCTCTCCGCGCCGGCCGACACGCGTTATCTGGTCGTGGAGATCGGCATGAACAATCCTGGCGAGATCGAGCCACTCTCTCGCATGGCCGCGCCCCGCGTGGCCATGGTGGTGAACGCGGGCACGGCGCACCTGGGTGGCCTGGGTAGCCGGGAAGCCATCGCCCGCGAGAAATCGACCATCGCACGGGGCCTGCAGCCCGCAGGCATCTTCGTGGTGCACGGCGATCAGGACCACCTGCTGAATGAGGCGATCCGGGAGTCGCTGCCGGCGGGTGGGCGGATCATCGGTTTCGGCACGCGGGGCCTGAACCTCTTCAAGCTGCTGGCCCGCGAACCCCTGCCGGGTGGACGCCAGCGGCTCCGTGTCGGCACGCCACGGGCCGAACTGACTGTGGAGATCGGCCTGCCGGGCGCCCACAACGCCATGAACGCGGTGGGGGTGGTGGCGGCGCTGATGAAACTCGGCGTGCCCGCCGAGGCCATCGTGGCCGGGTTGGCCAGGGTGGAGCCCGCCGACATGCGCATGGTGCGTGCGGACATCGCTGGGGTGGCCGTTTTCAACGACGCGTACAACGCCAATCCGGATTCCGTGCTGGCGGCGGTGCGGACCTTCGCCGAACTGGTGCCGCCCCTGGGTCGACGGGTGGTTGCGCTGGGCGACATGCTCGAACTGGGGCCCGAGGGTCCCGCCCTGCACCGGATGGTGGGGCAGGCGGTGGCCGTGGCCTTCGAGGGTGGTCCGCCCGATCTG
>JBILWQ010000336.1:0-2673 GCA_044369805.1 Phycisphaerales bacterium | reverse complement strand
TGTGCACCGAGCAGCTGCGCGAGGCCGATGCGGGCGTGTTCCGCATGGGGCCGATCACGCTGCCCATGCTGCTGAGCCTGGGCATGGTGGTGGGTGGCGCGGCGGGCGCGTGGTGGTGCGGAAGACGGTCGGTGGCGGTGATGGGTGGGTGGAAAGCCGCCCCGACGGCCTGAAACGAGCGGGAATTGACGCATTTGTCTTACCCCGGCCCAGGGTTCGTGGCACCATGGCCGGACGGGCCTGAAGCCAATCCGGCGGGTCCGGGGAGAAACCATGGTCACAGTGATGAATCAGCGACGGTTTGGATGCCTGGCGCAGCGGGTAGTGGCGGTTTTAGGCGTCACCGCGGCTGCGGCGTTGTGCGGAGCGGAGACGCTGAACATGCCCATTGCGGTGGGATGGGGCTACAACGCGCAGGGCCAATCGACTGTTCCTGCGACTGCGATCTCGATTCAACAAGTCATCGGCGGTGGTAACCACACCTTGGCGTTGACAAGAGCTGGCACGGTTCTTGCGTGGGGTTACAACTTTCAAAGTCAATGCGCAGTGCCTGCAAACCTTGGAACGGTTCGCGAGGTCTCTGCGACCACCGTTCACTCGGCTGCTCTTCTTGAAGATGATTCCGTGCGCTGCTGGGGGGACAACAGCAAGGGACAGTGCAATGTTCCCGAAGATCTTCCCCCAGTCCTGCATCTGGCTGGAGGCAATTACCACATCCTCGCGGTACTCCGCAATGGCGGTGTCCGTGTCTGGGGGGATAATTCAAAGGGACAACACAGTGTGCCTACCTCGGTCGAGGGCATTGTTGCCTCAGGGCCGACGGCTGACCATCCGATCGTCCTGAATGCCTCCGGCAGTGTGTTCGCGTGGGGCTCGAATGTTTATGGCGAATCTACGGTTCCCACAAATGGCTTGATTGCGACACAGGTCTGCGGCGGAGGGGGATTCTCTCTTGCTCTTCGCACCGACGGGACGCTTGTTGCATGGGGACGCAACAACTTCGGCCAGTGCAACATTCCAAACATCCAGGGTGGGGCCGTCGAGATTTCAGCTGGTGGCGACTTTGGTGTCGCGCTGACCAGCACGGGAGAACTTGTGTTCTGGGGCCGGACCGCTTACGGCGAAGCGAAGGTGCCGACCCGATTGATAGGAGCCTCTGGAATATCTGCGGGTGGTGGTCATGTTGTGGTCATCGCCGAGGGCGACTGTGATTCAGATGGGATCCTTGATTCGGCAGCGATTCTCGAAAACTCCGCAATCGATCTCAATGCAAACGGAGTTCCCGATCCATGTGATGTATTCATCGGATGGGAGGAGGATTGCGACACCAACACGGTGATCGACAGCTACCAGCAAGGCGTGAACCTGCCCTATGCGGTGCAGAGCGCGCAACTTGGCCCGATTGGCCACAGCAGTCCCCAGACAGCGGACCTGTTCGCGCCGCCCTTCACGCTGAGTGACCCGGTGCTTGCGGTGACCGCACGTGGCGACTTCTCACTGCCAAGCGAGTTCGTGACGATCTACCTGAACGGCCGGTATGTGGGCCAGTTGTTCACCGACACCGGCAGCGACAAGAACGACTGCCGCAGCCAGATCACGCGCCAGATCACGCTGCCACGCGCCTTCTACAACGAGGCGATCCATCTGGGTGGTGGTGCCACGGCCGCCACCTTCCAGTTCCTGCCCTCGATCGCCGTGAACGCCAATCAGTGTCAGACTGGTTCGTGGATTCAATGCCGACTGGACTACACCGCGGCCATCACGGGCGACTGCAACGCCAACGGCCTGCTCGATGTGTGCGAGGTGCGTGACTATCCGGAGACCGACGCCAACGGCAATGGCGTGGTGGACAGTTGCGAGAACTACGAACTGGTGTTCCTCTGCCCCGGCGACATCGACGGCGATGGCGAGGTGGGCGGCGGCGACATCAGTTCGCTGCTGGTGCGCTTCGGCATGAGCATGCCCGGCGACCCGGCGGATCTGGACCAGGATGGCGAGGTGGGCGCCAGCGACATCAGCTTCCTGCTCACCCTGTTCGGGCCCTGCTGAGCGGGACTCGGGCAGGTTGCTGGCCCGTGGACACGGCAGCCCGCTGGCGCGCGGCGGGGATGGGTGGAAGCGTTGATGGTGCGTGCCCGTGGCACTTGCCGGACTGGATTCGCCAGCCTTGTCGGCAAATTCCATTTGACACGAACGATTCTCGGTCCATGTTGAGGCTCGCCCGGACCTCCGCCCCATTCGGATGGCCGGTGTCATTGCAGGACCTGAACCCCTCGACCCCTCCGGGAACCCGATCATGCGCAGACTGAACTCCGGTGCCACGCTCGTGCTTGCGGCTTGTCTTGCCCTGATGGACACCCTTGCGGGAGCGCAGTGCCCCAATCCCTGCGATCCGGCGTGCCCCGAGTACGCCCCCTGCATGTGTGGACCATGTGAACCGGGCTGCCCCCAATACGACCCATGCTCATGTGGAGTGCCGGGCGCCTGCGACTCGGATGGTGATGGCATTGCCGACAGTCAGGACAACTGCCCGAATGAGTACGGGGATTGGTCCTGCAATGGATGCCCGTTTTGGTATTGCGACCCCTGCATGACGCCGTGGGGCGATTGCAATCCCGCCTGCCCCAACTACGACCCATGCTTGTGTGGAATGCCGGGCGCCTGCGACTCGGA
>JBILWQ010000183.1:0-4643 GCA_044369805.1 Phycisphaerales bacterium | reverse complement strand
CATGGCATCACGGCTCGAAGACCGCATCCTGAAGGACCTCAGCAATGGCACCGCGTGGCTGGTGGTGCTCTCTCTGGTGGCCGGCAGCGAGGAGCCGATCCACGGATACGAGATTGGCCGACGGCTTGCCGACGAGGCGCCGGAGGGACTCTCCTTCAAGCAGGGCACGCTCTATCCCATGCTTCGCACCATGGAGGCGGAAGGGCTGGTTCGCAGCACGCTGGTGCCGAGCACGGAGGGCCCGGCCCGCAAGTGCTTCACCATCACGGCCGAGGGGCGGCGGGTGCTGCATGTCTGGGTGGATGCGTGGAGGCGCACAGGCCGCTGGATGAACCGAATCGTTGGAGGCATCGATGGCAACCGTTGACCCCGTGAGCGAGTACCTGTCGCACCTGCAGCGTGAATTGGCCGGCGTGGATGCGGCCGTGGCGCATGACGCGTTGATCGATGCCGAGGCGCACCTTCGCGCGGCGATCGCCGCGGGCAAGTCGCCGGCGGCCGCCATCGAGGATTTCGGATCGGCGGCGGAATTCGCGCATGCCTATGTCGGCGCGACATCGGCGGTATCGAGCCCCGTGACCGGCGGTGCCGCGGAGACCCGCGCGGCATCGCCGATCATCGGCGCCAAGTCCGGCGCGCTTGCCGCATGGGCGCGTCTGCCCGTGATCGGCATCTGGTTCCAGATGCGCGCCTGGTCGAGCCTCTTCTACTTCCTGGCGCCGGGCTTCGCGATCGCGCTCGCCACCTTCGTGTGGGTGATCGTCATCGGGTCGCTCGCGATCGGAACGCTGCCGATCATCATCGGCGCGCCGCTGGCGGTGTTCCTGCTGGGTTCGGTGCGCGCGATCTGCCTGGCCGAGGGCAAGGTGGTGGAGTTCTTCCTGGGCACGCGCATGCCGCACCGCGTGCAGCCCGTGCAGGTGCTCACGCCCGTGGGGGGTGTGGCCGAGGTGGGCTTCTGGCAGCGCATCGGCTGCTGGCTCACCGATGTGCGCAGCTGGCTCTCGCTCGGATACCTGCTGGGCAATTTCTTCGTGGCCACGGGGCTGTTCGCGATGTTCATCACGCTTGCGGCCACCTCGTTCGCGCTGCTGGTCGCGCCGATTGGGCAGGTGCTGGGCCTGCCGGTGATCCAGATGCACGGCGACGATGCCGAGGTGTCGTTCCTGTTCCAGCGCATCGAGCCCGACGAGAATGGCGTGGTCCATCTCTCGTTCCTGACCTGCGTGGTCTCGCTGCTGGCAGGCCTGACACTCGCCACCGCCACGCTCTGGCTGGCCCGGGGCACGGGCTGGGTGTACGGACAGGTGGTGAAGGCGATCCAGGTGGCCCGGCCGCAGGCCGTGGCGCGACGGTTCACCATGATGCCCTGAGGTCTTGGTTTTCACGAACGTGATATCATGCAAAAACAAGTGGAGAAGCGATCGATGAACGCGTTTGCCCCGTCTCGGACGGCCAGTCGCATTCGGGTCCTGGCGTGTGCGGGCATGGCCGCCATGGCTCTCCTGGTCGGCTGCCGGATCGACGCTGCCACGGCCGAGGGCACGCTCACCGCCACCGCGGCCGAGGCGAAGTCGCTGCTCGTGACCAACGCCAACGGCAGCGTGGAGATCGTGAAGGATCCGTCAGCGACCACCATGCAGGTCGCCGCCGCGATTCGCTGCGTGGCCGAGTCGAAGGAGGCCGCCGAGGCGCGCGTGAAGGCCACGAAGCTGGTGGCCGATCGGGGTGCCGATGGTCGCGTGCACGTGAAGGTGGTCTTTCCGCGCCGTGCCCCCGATGTCGTGCACGTGCGGGTGGGCTGGGTCGGGTCGCAGGACAGCGTCAGCCTTCAGATCCGCGCTGCGCAGCTCGATGGCATCGAGGTGAGCACCAGCAACGGATCGATCGTTTCCGGGGCCTTCGTCGGCGCCGCGAAACTTCGCACCAGCAACGGGTCGATCCAGGTGGATGGCCACGCGGGATCCGTCGACATGGACACCTCCAACGGCTCGATCACCGCCATGCGTGTGGGCACGCCCGTGGTCGCCGACACCTCCAATGGCCGCATCGAGGTCTCGCTGGCGGAGGCCGCGACCGGTGACGTGAACCTCGATACCAGCAACGGACGCGTGGAACTGGCGCTGCCCGCGGCGTGGCAGGGCACGGTGCATGCGGAAACAAGCAATGCCGCCGTCGAGACGAACATGACGTCCGGCACCCTCGCCAAGGTGAAGAGCGACGATGGCGAGGCAACCATCACGATCGGCGACGGTACAAGGGCCAAGGCCACGATCAAGACCAGCAACGGGCGGATCGGCATCCGCGCTCCAGGCAACTGAGGAACCCACCATGCTCCAGATCCGCGACCTTCTGAAGATCTATCCCGGACCCGTGACGGCGCTCAAGGGCGTGTCGCTCGACATTCCCAACGGCCTCTTTGGCCTGCTCGGCCCCAATGGCGCGGGCAAGAGCACCCTCATGACCATCACCGCGGGCCTGCTGCAGCCCACGGCGGGCACCATCACGCTCGATGGTCAGGACATCGTGACCGACCCGTCGATCGTGCGCCGCTCGCTGGGATACCTGCCGCAGGAGTTCGGCTTCTATCCCGAATTGACCGGCCTGAAGATGCTCATGCTCATGCTGAAACTGAAGGGCGTCGACGCTCCGCAGGGCCGGCGCAGGCTGGCCGAGGAGCTGCTCGAGCGCGTGAACCTGGCGCATGCCGCGAAGCGCAAGGTGGGTGGGTACTCGGGCGGCATGCGGCAGCGACTGGGTCTGGCTCAGGCCGTGTCGGGCTCGCCGAGACTGATCATCGTCGATGAGCCCACGGCGGGTCTGGATCCCGAGGAGCGACACCGCTTCTACCGGTTGCTGGCCGAGCTGGGCAAGGACCGCATCGTGGTGCTGAGCACGCACATCGTCGAGGACGTGGCCACGCTGTGCCCCCGCATGGCGATCATCCGCAGCGGTTCGGTCATGGCGCACACCACGCCCGCCAAGGCGCGCGAGGGGATCGAGGGTCGCGTGTTCGAGGGTTTCGTGCGGGACGAGGAGCTGGCCGCCTTCGCGGGTTCGCACCGCGTGCTCAGCGCCATCCTGGTCGAGGGCGTGACGAACCGCGTGCGCGTGGCCGTGCATCCGGGTGCCGCCGCGGTGCCGGGCGGATTCCGATCCGTGCCGGCCACGCTCGAGGATGCCTACATGGACGTGATCCGCGGCCCGGTCGCCGGGGCAGGAGCGGCAGCGTGAACCTGGGACGAACCCTTTCGGTGGCCGCCGTCGACCTGCGCACGGCGTGGCGCCGGCCCCTGTGGATCACGCTGATCGTGCTGCTGGCGTTCTTCGCCCTCGGCTTTGCCATGGGCGGCCTGCGTGTACAGGCGGGCGATGTCACCGCCGGCGGCAAGCAGGCCTGGATCAACTCGCAGTTCAACGCCGCCTTCTGCGATGGCGCGGTGCTGAGCCTGTTCCTTCCCTTCTTCGCGGCCATCGCATGCGGCCTGCCTCTGCTGCAGGACGTGGATCGCAAGGTGGACCGCGTGCTGCTGGGGACCCGCCTGACGCCCATGGAGTACGTGACCGGGCGTTTCCTGGGCGCGGTGATCCCGTTGCTGGTCATCGTGGCACTGTGGGTGGTCATGCAGATGGCGTTCTTCGAGTTCTGGCCGCTGACCAATCCGGAGAAGGAGCGCGGGCCCTTTGCGCTGTGGAACTACGTCTGGCCCGCGATCATCTTCAGCGTGCCGCTGCTGCTGCCCATGGCAGGTGGCAGCATGCTGCTGGGCTCGTGGTCGCGTGCGCCGATCCTGGTGTTCCTGCTTCCGCTGGTGGTGCTGATCGGCGGCGCGCTCTTCCTGTGGAGCTGGAGTCCGGAGTGGCTGCCGCACGGCGTGAGCCGCCTCATCATGATGCTCGACCCCGCCGGCCAGCGATGGATGAGCGAGACCTACCTCAAGGCCGACCGCGGCGTCGACTTCTACAACACCCAGCCGCTGGCGCTCGACGCGGCATTCGCGATCAGCCGCGTGGCATGGAGCGCGGTGGGCCTGCTGGCGATTCCCCTGACCGCCCGAACGCTCTTCCGTCGGTCGCTGGCGAAGGGCGAGCGTCGGCTCGGCGCGGAAGGCGCCCGTGCGATCGCGGCCGCCACGCCCGCCACGCCGGTCGCGACGCCGGTGGCGCAGGGACCTCGCCTTCGGCTCGACCAGATGTCCATGGGGACGCGAAGCCCCGGCTTCGTCGCGGGCCTTCGCGCGGTGCTTCGGAACGAGATCCGCATCCTGCTGCGCAGTCCCGGGGTGTGGCTGTTTGCCCCGCTCATCATCCTTCAGGTGCTCGGCTCCAGCTTCTCGGGTTCGGGCTGGCTTGGGGCAGACCGTCTGGCGACCACCGGCTCGCTGGCCACGGGATCGTTCAACACGCTCACGCTGCTGCTCATCTTCCTGACGCTCTTCTACACCGTGGAGAGCCTGGTGCGCGAGGAACGCCTGGGCTTCGCCGGGCTTCTGCGCACCAGCGCGGTGGGCACCCCAAGCCTCATGCTGGGCAAGATCCTGGCCAACGCGGGTCTGGCCCTGGTGCTCATGGCCGCCACGGTGCTGGGTTGCACCATCGTGCTGCTGGTGCAGTTCGCCCGCACGGGCATCTGGCCGCCATTC
>JBILWQ010000154.1:0-5134 GCA_044369805.1 Phycisphaerales bacterium | reverse complement strand
TCATCCGCTTCGTGCAGGTCTGGGCGCTGGTGCTCACGCCCACGCTGGTGCTGTGGTGCTCGTTCGTGGCGCTGGTGCATGGGGTGGTGCGCAACCGCTACGCCACCTACGCGATTGGCCTGGTCGTGCTCATCGCCACCGGATTCGCGCAGCAGTTCGGCTACCTCACCTGGGTCGGCAACTGGCACATGTGGAGCACGCTGCTGTGGAGCGACTTGGATCGCCTGGAGTTCCTGCGGCCCTCCATCGTGGCCAACCGCCTCTTCGTGCTCTCCCTGGCGATGCTCTTCTTCCTGGGCGCCATGGCCGTGCATCCGCGTCGAGGCGTGGACTGGCAGCGAGTGATCGACCGGATCCGGCCCAGGCCGATCCTCATGGTCGCGCTGCGTCTCTCGCCGCTGCTGGTGCTGGTGATCGGCCTGGGTGCCTACAACTGGATCCAGGCGCGGAACGGCTTCCAGGGCGCCATCGTCGAGCGACAGGGACGCGACTACTGGAAGCGCAACGTCACCAGCTTCCCGCCCGATGCACCGCTGCCAGCGCTGGTGAAAGTGACCGGCAGCGTGGACATCGATCCACTGGACCGGAGCCTTCGAGTGCAGGGCACTTACGTGATCCGCAATCCGCACGAGGCACCGATGGAGCAGATTCCGCTCACGCAGGGCACGCACTACCGCAACCTGAAGTGGACCCTCGATGGCAAGCCCATGGAGCCCATGAAGAAGGACGCGCTCGATGCGCCGCCCACGGTGGAGGACCGTGCAGGGCTGTGGGTCTTCACGCCGGCGAGGCCGCTCGCGAAGGACGAGACGGTGACCATCGGCTTCTCGTTTGACGGCGTCTTTCCGGCCGGCTGGACCCGCAACGGTGGGGGCACCGGCGAGTTCATCCTGCCCTCGGGCGTGGTGCTGACCAGCTTCAGCCCCAGCTTCATGCCCATGATCGGCTTCCAGGAAGGCATCGGCGTGGATGATCGCAACGCCACCGATCCCAAGGAGCCGCTGCCGGACGACTGGAAGAAGCAGACCGATCCGGCCTTCGGCAGCGCGTGGGGCTTCGACGTGACCCTGCAGGTGACCGGTCCCGAGGACTGGGCGCTGAACAGCGTGGGCGTGGCGGGCAAGCCCGTGGTGAAGGATGGACGCAAGACCGTCACATGGACCACCGACCATCCGGTGCGATTCTTCAACATCGCGGGTGGGCCGCTGGAGCGACTGGACGGGAAGGGGAGCGCCATCTTCCACAGCCCGCGGCACCAATGGAATCTCAAGACCATGAGCGAAGCGCTCGATGCCAGTCGCGAGTGCTACGGCAAGTGGTTCGGCACCTATCCGTGGCGTGACCTACGACTGACCGAGTTCCCCGGTCTCGCTGGCTATGCCCAGGGATTCCCGGGCAACATCACCTTCAGCGAGTCGATCGGCTTCCTCACCCGGCCGGGCGGCGAGAACGAGGTGGACCTGGTCTTCTATGTCACGGCGCATGAGGCAGGCCACCAGTGGTGGGGCAACATGCTCATGCCGGGCAAGGGCCTGGGCGGCAACATCCTCAGCGAGGGCCTGGCCAACTACAGTGCGCTGCTGCTGACGCTTGAGAAGCGGGGCGACGACCAGCGGCAGCGCATGCTTCGCCAGTGGGAGGACGACTACGTCAACGGTCGCAGTGCCGACAGCGAACGCCCGATGGTGCTGATCAGCGGCACGCGGCCGGGCGACCAGACCGTGACCTACGACAAGGCGGGCTGGGTCTTCTGGATGATGACCCGCGTGCTGGGCCGCGAGGCCATGCTCGCGGGCCTGCGGGAGTTCATCCAGACCTACGCGAATGGCCCGGACTATCCGCTGCTGCAGGACCTGCTGGTGGTCATGCGCCGCCACGCCACCGATCTGCCCGCGTTCGACGCCTTCGCGCGACAGTGGTTCGAGCAGGTCGTTCTTCCGGAGTTCAAGCTGTGGGACCTGAAGGTGACGAAACCCGATCCCGAGACCTGGGTCGTCGAGGGCACGCTCGAGAACGTCGGTACCGGCATGGTCACGGTCGAGGTCGGCGTCGAGGGCCGCGTGCCCGAGCTCGCGAAGGATGCCCCCAACGACGCGAAGCCGGAGAAGGCGCCGCGCGCCCGCACGACGGTGGCGATCGGTCCCGAGACCCGCATCCCGTTCCGCATCACGTGCCCCTTCGAGCCGGTCAAGGCGATCGTGGACCCGGATGTGCAGATGCTGCAGGTCCGCCGCAAGCTCGCGGAAGGGACGCTTCCGAAGCCCTGAATTCAACGGGCCCGGTCAGGCTTTCGCCCGCCGGGCCCGTGGAGTGAAGGTGATGGGTATAGGTCAGCTGCGTCGGCGCCTCACCAGCACCGCGGCCATGCCGACGAGCGCGGCGGCCCCGGGGGCGGGCACGGTGATGACGCGCTCCGCGGCGACGCGTGATCCGGAGAGCGCATCGAGGTCGAGCTTGCAGACGGGGCTCGATCCAAGGGTGGATCCCGAGTTGACCGGCGAGGTTTGGGCATCTTGCCGTGGGCCGACGGATGCCGTGGCCATGCAGGGGAGCACCGAGGAAGCTGCCAGCGGAAGCAGCCAGAGGGAGTGTCGCATGGGGGGGCCATGCCTTTCCGACCAAAGAGAACAATGGCCAGCTGCACCCTGCAGCGGGCCACTCCTTCATCCGTTGCGAGACGATCCCCTGAAACCGCGTGGGGCCTTTCTCGTCTCCTTATCGCCGGCGGGAGGGAGCCCGCAGGCCGGTTGAGATAAAGCGCTCTGAATTGGTCCTTCAGAACGGCCGCACCCTAATCCGGGAAACGGGCGGGTCAAGATCAAGGCGGTCAGGATGCCCACCCTTTCACCGTGTCTGAACCGGGCCACCACGGTCACACGTCCCCTGAACCGATTTCTGACGCGTCGAAGCCGGATTGGCCGATCTGCAGCCCATGGCCCGTTCCGCCCCGAAGGCTGTCGCACGTGCAGCCGCCAACGAACTTCCGCCCGCCTCCTTCGCCCGAAGGGCCACCTGGGTGGCCCTGGCTGGACTCTGGGTCTTCCTGTTCCTGTCACTGGGAACCTTCCACAGCGCCGACTGGCCCAGTCATTCCGTGGCCGTGCACAACGATCCTCCGGCGAATCTCATGGGCCAGCTGGGCTCGGCCATCGCCTACTGGATCTATCACGGCATGGGCTTCGGCGTCTGGCTGCCCATGATCGCGGCGGCGCTCGCCCTGGGCGTGACCGCCAGCGGTCGCGAGATCACGCATCCCATGGTGCGCGGCTTCGGAGCCGTTGTGATGATGCTGGCCTTTGGCGCCCTGCACGCGGCCTGGTTCGGTTCCTGGGGCGTGCTGCCGGGCAGCGAAGCCGGGCTGGTGCCCCAGTGGATCGTGAGCGAACTCGCGCTGCGATTCAGCCCCGCCCTCACCAGTCTGGTGCTCCTGATCTCGCTGGCGCTCGGCTCCATCATCTGCATGGACGAGGTGGTCTTCGCCCTGCCACGTCAGTTCGCGCGGCTGTGGCAGGCGCTGCAGCCGGTCCGTGACTACGACTGGAACGGGCTCCTCGCCCGGCTTCGCGTCCGGCCGCAGCTTTTCCAGCCGCGGCCGGCCCTGGCCATGGCCCGTGGTTCCGCCGCGGTCATGGCTCCGCCCGTGGGGAGCGAGTTGGCCGAGATCGAGGACACCGAGGACCGCCTCGAATCCACCTCCGGGTCCGACCAGGAGGAGATCGAGGATGACATCGCCGACGAGACGGAGGATGCGGAGGACTGGGACGATGCCGAGGCCGATGCCGAGGCGGCGCTCGAGGACGCCGAGGAGGATGGGGACGAGGATGCATTCGCCGAGGCGGAACCCGAAACGCACACCGACCCCGAGCCAGCCCGCCCGCAACTGACCGAGGAGGAACTGAAGGCCCGCATCGCGAAGCTTCCGCTTCGCATGGCTGCGGCTCAGAAGACCGTGGCCCGCGACGAGGACATTCCGCGCGAGGTGGACTACACCGGCTATCGCTTTCCCGGCCTGGACCTGCTGGAGGATCCCGAGGGCAACTGGTCCGAGCAGATCGAGGGCTACGTGCGCGAGCAGGCCGCTCGCCTGACCGCCACGCTGCGGCACTACGCCATCGAGGGCGAGGTCACCGGCATCGAGACCGGCCCCGTGGTCACGCTCTACTCGGTCGAGCTGGCCCCGGGCACCCGGGTGGCCCGCCTGCAGTCGATCGATGACGACATTGCCCGTGCGCTGGGTGCCCCCAACATCCGCATCATCAGCAACATGGTGGGCCGCACCGCCGTCGGCATCGAGGTGCCCAACAAGCAGAAGGAGAAGGTGCGCCTGAAGGAGCTCATGAGCGGGGGCCAGGCGCAGGGCATGACGCTGCCCATGTTCCTGGGCAAGGACTCCGCGGGCGAGCCGCTCGTGATCGACCTGGCGAAGATGCCTCACATGCTCATCGCCGGCACCACCGGCAGCGGCAAGAGCGTGTGCATGAACACCATCATCATGAGCTGGCTCTACACCAAGCGCCCGGACGAGCTGAAGCTGTGCCTGGTCGATCCCAAGATGGTCGAGATGAGCCAGTTCAGCGACATCCCGCACCTCATGTGCCCCGTGGTGACCGAGATGTCCAAGGCCGCCGGCATCCTGGAATGGGCCGTGGACAAGATGGAGGAGCGCTACGAGCAGCTCAAGAGGGCGGGCGTGCGCGACATCACCGGCTACAACGGCCTAGGCGAGGAGGAGCTGTACAACCGGCTGCAGCCTGCCACCGACCTGGAGAAGGCCCGCATCCCGAAGAAGCTGCCGTACATGGTCTTCGTGATCGACGAGCTGGCCGATCTCATGATGACCAACAAGGAGGTGGAGCAGTCCATCGTCCGCATCGCCCAGAAGGCCCGCGCCGTCGGCATCCACCTGGTGCTGGCCACGCAGCGCCCGCAGGCCAACGTGGTGACCGGCCTCATCAAGAGCAACATGCCCTGCCGCGTCAGCTTCAAGGTGGCCAGCGGCATGGACAGCCGCATCGTGCTGGATGACAAGGGGGCGGAACTGCTGCTCGGTCAGGGCGACATGCTGGTCCGCACGCCCAGCGGCACGGAACTTCGCCGCGCCCAGTGCACGCTGGTCACCGACGGCGAGACGCGC
>JBILWQ010000060.1:0-8507 GCA_044369805.1 Phycisphaerales bacterium | reverse complement strand
GAGCTCTGCTTGGCATCGGCGTTCTTGAGCTTGTAGGTCTCGGTCCGCACGTCAAGATAGGCCGGCACGTCGAGCAGGTCGATGATCCGCTGGAAGCGCTTCGCCAGGCCGATGTCGCCTTCCATGATGATCTGGTTCGAGTTGTTGTCCACGCTCACCTGGGCGTAGTCGGGCACGTTGTCCTGGAGCCGGTCGTAGACATTCTGCGCCTTCGTGTTGCGGATGCGGAACACCTTGATGCAGATGTTGCCGTCCTCGGTCTGGTCGTAGACGTTGACCTCGGGGCCCAGCACCGTGATGGGCTGCAGCTTGTTCACCTCGGCCAGCAGGTCCAGCATGACCACCTTGTCGGTCTCCACCACGCCGATGCCCTGCAGGCGAAGCGCCTGGAAGAGCAGGTCCAGTGCGTCCTGGCGGCTGACCTCGCGGTCCATGACCAGGGTGATGCCCAACTGGCGGATCGACTGCAGCTTCACGATCACCGCCTTGCCGGTCGTCTCCACGATGAACGGCAGCACGTCCTCGACCTTCGTCTCCTTGAACGAGAGCTTCACCTTGTCGGTGCCGGTGTCCCGGCGCGTGGAGCGCATGCGGGCCGTGGGGGGTTCGCTCAGCAGACCACCCTCCAGCTGCAGCGTTCCCGCCGGCACGGCACCGGTGCCCTCGGCATCCCCGTCACCATCGTCCGTATCGGCCGTGTCCCCGGCGGGCATGCCTGGCTCGTTGGCCTGCTTCGGTTCGTCGGCTTCCTCAACTTGCTCGTCCGCTTCCGAGGGGGCAGCCTCCGCGGGGGCGGTTTCCGAGACCGGCTTCGAGGGGGTCTCGGGTGCCACGGCCTTCGGGGCATCGGTCTTGGCGGGAGTGGCGGGCTGCTTGGTCCACGGGGCCTTGGGCGAAGGACTTTGGGCCGGCGGCACGGCGGGTGCGGAAGGGGTTCCGGACTGCGGGGCGGTCGGCGACGCCGATGGCTGCGGAGCAGGTTGCGGTCGAGACGGTCGACCCCCCACAGGCTGGGCCCAGGCGGGAGCGGGGTTGACGGCAAGCAGGGCCGCCAGCGGCATCAGGACACAGCCTTCTTGAAGGTCTCGCAGTGTGGGCACGGTCAGTGTTCTCCGTGAGTCGGGGCCCGGGGAGGGTACGGGCTCGTGACCCACCTCTGGGAACGGTTCAGCGAGGGGCGGATTGCCCCTGCAAGGCATTCAATCGGTTGGACAGCATCTGCTGCTCCGAATTCAGCCGTTGGCGAGTGGCGTCATCGAGGTTCCGGCTCATCCGGCTCCGGGAAACCGCTGCGATGGCGGCCTGGACCTCGGCTCGGGTCATGGTGGACACCTGTTCCGCGGTCAGCGCGGGGCTTGCGCCTCCAACCAGGTCACCGCTTGCCGGGGCGGACTGGGCCTGAGGGCCTGGGGGCGGCTCTGAGGGGGGTTGCGCTCCCGGCGGAAGGGCTGGCTGCACCGGCCCTGGCGGGGTGCCAGGCGGTGCGGCGGGCGGGGCAACGCCCGGTGCAGAGCCCGGCCTGGCGGGTCGGCCCGGGTCCGCCGAGGTGTGCTGGGGCACCGTCTCGATTCCCGGCACGCTCCGCTGAGATGCCCAATCCGAGTTGAAGAAGGGCTCGTTGCCCTTGGGCCACAGGGCCACGTCGTACTCGCCGCCGGAATGGGCCAGCCGAACGGACCAGGGTGGCGAGGTGGACAGCACTCTCACCCCCATCCTCTCCTCCCCGATTCGGATCCGGTTGTTGTCCGCGAAGAAGACCACGTCACCCAGGGCCCCCAGCGGTCTCGGGCCTGCGTATTCGGAGGGCGGGGGAGGTGGCTTGGGAGGCTCGACCGGCTTGGGTGGTTCCGGAGGCTTCACCGGCTTGGGAGCCTTCCGGGCTGGCGGCGAGGGCATGAAGAAGGCGCTGCGGCCATCGAATCGCTTGCGCTGGAGTTCCGCAAAGGTCTTGGCTCGCTCCAGGGCCACCGCGAACGACTCGGAAGGATCCGCAGGGGTGGGGAACGGCAGGCTCAACAGCGATCCGCCCAGGCCCAGCAGGCCCCAGATGGCCACACCACCCACAACCACGGCCGCGGCACCTGCCACGCCCATGGCGGGCGTCCATCGCACGCCACGCGGCGGACGGAGCCATTCAGGGCGTTGCATCAGCCCATCCTCCCTCGCCGGGCGGCGAACACCCAGCTTTCCACGGTCAGGCGGACCATGACCTTGCGTTCACCGTCACGTCGCTGCAGACGCACCGAGTTGACGGCCTCGATCGAGGGGCTCGCCTCCAGTTCCTCGATGATCCGGGCCGCCTCCTCCGGAGAACTCTCGAACTGCAACTCGCCGGTCACCTTGGAGAGACGCTGGGCGGAGTTGCCCACCATGACCGGCGCTCCGGGCAGGGAACTGCTGGCGCGCTGGGCGTCGTAGCTGAAGTTGCTGACGGTGTGTCGCTTCACCACCTCCACCACCGCCTTGGCCATGGCCTCGGCGCCCTCGCTTTCGCCGCCGGGCGGATCGATGGGGCCATAGAGCTCCACCCCCAGGGACACGGACGGATCCGGAGCGTCCGCCAGCCTGCGCGCGTCCGACAAGGCCTGCTCGATGCGATCGGCCTCGGCCGACCAGCTGCGTGCCCAACTCCAGCTCCACTGTTCCAGGGCCAGCCACCCCAGCAGCACGACCACGGCCGCCACGCCGACCTGGCCGGTCCTGGGCAGGGCGCGCCAGCGAGCGAGCGTGGGATGGCGATCGAGATCGAATTCCATCCTCATGGGTTGCTCCTCGATCGGAGCATCAGTTTCTCGAACTCCGACTTGAGCCTCGCCTGGGTGGCGGCATCCACCGAGGCCTCGCGTCGGGCCTTGGCCACGCGACTTGCGGCCTCGCTTGCCTCGCTTCTCGTCATGGCCGCGATCTGCTCATCGGTGATGGGGGGAGGCACGGGAACCGTGGCGTCGGACGAGCCTGGCGTGCGTTCGCTGCGTCGGGCGAGGCCGCCCGACGTTCCGGAGGGCACGGCGCGTCGCATGCCCTTTGTGGTCGAGGCGTCGGATCGCTCCTCGGTCGCCGTGTCGGCCGCTGCAGGCTCCGCCGCTGGCGTTGAATTCGCCAGCGTGACGGCCGAGGACGGCGTCTCGAGGTCGCCCGAGGGTGGCAGGTCCGCCGCGGCCGGTGCGGCGGTGCTTGCGCGAGGCTCCTCCGGCTCCGGAGTGGGCTCCTCGGGCTTCTGAGGTCCGTACCGCCGATCGGACAGCGTGCGGCGGGCGAAGTCCTGGTCCGCGGCATAGCTCGGACGGAACGTGGGTCGAGCCACCACGGCGGAGAGCGTGAACCCCGTGCTGCCCTTGGCATCGGGTGGATCCCACTTCTTCTGCACGCGGTCGAACACGCGGCTCTCCACCATCTGCCGCTCCATCCGAAGGATCACCTCGCTGCCATCGAGACCGTCATGCGGCTTGGCGCTGCCTGCGATCGACACGTTGCGGTCCTGCGAGAGCTGGATGTTCTCCCACTCGATGCCTTCGGGCGTGACGCTGGCCAGGTCCCCCAGCAACTTGCCCATGGGCCAGGCGCGACGCTGCAATTCTCCGTAGAGCGAGACGCGCTGCCGGTGGGCCTGGATGGCCCGCTCCAGCGAGGCCAGATCACCCACCTTCCATTGCAGCATGAGCAGTCGAAGACCCGAGATGGCCGGCGGCAGGACCGCCAGACCCACCAGGGCCGCGATCACCAGTCGGGTGGCCATCTGGCGATCCGACAGGCGGTTCAGGGCCTGGCCCCAGGGACCGGCGCGCTCGCCCGCGGGCTGCTCCCTGAGCGACACCAGGCTCCGGAGCGGCCCGAACCATGCCCGGGCGGCGCCCAGCGCCAGCCCATGCGCCCGCCACCAGGCCGCATCGCTCTCCACGCCCAGTTCCATGGCCAGCCGCTCGCGATCCGGTTCGGTGCAGCCGAAGCCACCCTCTTCCGAGGCTGCGATCGCCTCGCGAAGGGCCTCCAGCAGTCGGGACGCGGTCGAACCATCGGCGCCGGCACGCACCGCACTCTCCACCACGGCCACCTCGGCTGACGCGTTCCAGTCGGAGGGATCAAGCCTGGTGATCCGGAGCAGAGTGCGTGCACCAACGTGGACTCCGAACGCCATCACGGTCCGATCCGGGTGAAGGGCCACGAGCGGGCCCTCGGCGCCTGACTCAAGCAGCGCGGCCAGGCAGGCCAGATCGCTGGCGAAGAGTGGGTCTCCTTCCGGCGGAAGTCCGCTCAGGTCCGCCACCACGGGGGCGTCCGATGGCGGCCACTCCACGACCAATCCCGTGCGGCCTTCGTCGCCGTCCTTCCAGGGAAGCAGGGCCATCGCGGTCCGCCGGGTGGGAATGGCGCCCATCTGCAAGGTGCTCACCTGCAACTGCAGGGCAGCCTCCAGCTTGGCGTTCTCCGCCTCGGGCAACTCGATCACGCGGCTGAGGGTCCGTCCCGTGCCGAGGACCACCAGGGAGGCGGCGGGCAGCGGCTGACCTTCCGCCGGTGTCTCCCAGGGTCCCTGCAAGGCCACCCGTCCCTCGAGCCGACGGAACAGCAGAGGCGAGGTCCCTTCGGCAGGAACCACGACCAGCTGGTCGGGATCGGTCTGGACTCGCGCGCGTCGTTGCTTCACGGTTCTCGGTATTCCAGGATTCTCGCAGGCAGTTCGGAACGATCCACCACCACCACCATTTCAGCCTCGGCGCCGGTGCTTGCGGCCCGACCCCGGGAGGCGATGGTGTAGACGTTGGAGACCACATCCGCCACCTGGGCCAGAACCAGCAGTTGAGCCTGCGAGGCTCCAGATAGATCGGCCAGATCGGCCAGACTCGTGAGCCCCTCGGGTCGGGAGGCCCGTCGGCGAAGGATGGCGTCTGCGAACCGGCTCTCGACCCCCAGCACCTCGATCAGCGTCGCTCGGCTGGCCGTGTTCAGGTTCAACTTGCCCGCCGTCGGGGGTGTTCCCGCTCTGGGATCCACCAGCACGCACTCGTTCATGAGGGCCTTCAACTGGTCCTTGGAGAGGCTCTTGACCGCGTTCGTGCCACCTGTGGCCCCCCCAGAGGTCCGACCGACGCTGCTTCGGCCGGTGCTGCCTCCGGTGGCACCTGTCCGGGGTCGGGTCGAACTGACCTGAGCCAGGGGCACGGCCAGGAACTGGCCAAGCGACGAATTCGGCTGTCGGGCGTAGTTCTGGATCGCGGCGGCCTGCTGGGTGTCGACTCCAAGCCGCTGGATGATCTGCTCGGGCGACGCCTGCCGAAGGTCCAGCCGATCCTGGCCGGTCATGGTCTTGCTGCTCGAGCGGCTGACGGCCGTCAGGAAGCCGCTCCAGCCCTGGTCCAGCACACTGTCCTTGCGGTCCTCGGGCGGACTCTCGCGTCCATCGTCCTCGTTCGGATCGAGCCTGCCGTTCATGTTCCAGTCCTCGCCGCGCACCGATCGTGGCCAGGCGCCCGCCACCAGTTCCAGTTCCGCGATGCTGCGGAAGTCGCCGTTGCGAGGCTCGTACCCCACGCTGCGGTTGCGGTAGTAGTCGCGCTCCGCGCCGATGCCCTGCACCTCATGGTCGGGATCGCGCCAGTCCAGGATGGAGTCGATCACGTCCTGCGTCATGCCCGGGATGCGCTCCAGATCGCCGCGGCTGGCCAGGTTGATGTTGAGCTTGGCGTGCTCGTCCATCGGGCCCGCCCACTCCCGGCCGTCAATGAAGTGTCGGATGTCCCACGAGCCCGTCTCGATCTCTCCCGTGGCATTGAGCTCAAGATCTCGCGCCATCGCCATCGGATCGGCCGCATCGGGGTTGGCGGCGTGCCACTCCATGATCGCCAGCATGGTCTCCACGCCCGCCCGCGCGGCCCACCGGGCCTGCGTGCGGGCCAGGGTCTCGCGGCCCAGCGCCGCTTGCCGGAAGGCGAGCACCTGCGTGGCCGCCACCACAACTGCGGCGATCGCGATCGCCCAGATCACCGTGAGCGAGACCACGCCTTGACGTGCATCATGGCGTGTCACTGCGCGCCTCCTCCACCTGGCGGTCGGAATGGAACGCCACCTCCGCGGCCGCCGCGCCCGGGTCCGCCGCCGCGACCATTTCCACCCCCGCGGCCCATGCCGCCTCCCGGGCCACGGCCGGGACCCCCCGGACGCATGCCCGAACCCTTGCCACCGCCGCCCCCTCCAGTGATGGCACCGCCGCCGCCGCCATCGCCGCCCACGATGGCGCCGGGAGTGGCCTGGGCGGCGCCGCCCTCCATTGGGTCGCCTGTCGCGGCAGGATCGGTGCCGTTCCCGGGTTCCTCCTCCGGCTCCGGCGCATCCGGCGTCGCGACCCGGTCGATCGGGATCTCGGTGCGGAGCGTGACCAGGGCCCGGGCATCCTCGAGGGTGGATTCGCCCACACGAGCACCCGAGGCCGTCACCGTGGCGCGCACCGCGCGAGGCAGGCCGTCCGAGTCGCTGTCCCAGTCCTGCCTCCACTCGGTGCCGTCGTAGGCCTCCAGGCGAAGCGAGACCACGCCTTCACCCACGGGCTCCGCCACGCCACCTGCCGCCTCGTATTCATCGGGCACCGGATCGCGTCGCCGCCAGAGTGCCGGGCCGCCGTCATCGCTCTCGATGCGGTACTGCGTCTCGTACTCCTGGCCCTCGCCCGTGTAGTCGAGCGTGCGGGTGGGCTTGAGCCGCTCGCTGAAGAGCAGCATCTGATCGCGGTCCAGCTCCCGGCCCTCGCTGCGCACCACTTCGCCCGCCAGGCGGAACCGCGTGAGGAACAGGTCGCTGCTCCGCACCGCGCTCTGGATGTCCCTTCGCAGCGCTTCCAGCGCATCGCTGGCCCGGCGGGTCGCGGTCATCCGCAGTCGCGCCGCCTCGCGGGCTCGGCCCAGCTGCGAGAGCGAGGAGGCGATCGCCGCCGAGATGATGCCCGCGATGATCAGCGCCACCACGAGCTCAAGGATGGTGAAGCCGCCACGGCGGGTTCGATCAGCCACGGGGATCCGCCTCCTTCTCTTCCCAGCGGGTGCGGCGATCGATCGGCTCCACGGGCTGCCGATCCGGGGCCGGCAGGCGATCATCGTGCGGGGCCACGCGCGTCGCGCATCGGAAGGGGTGGCCGGTCGGATCGATCACCGTGGCGGTCACGGTCACGGGATCGCCCAGGCCTCCGGCCTCCAGATCCACGGTGAATTCCCAGTCGGGCCACGGTGCAGGCATGCGGCCCGCCGCCTGACGGTTGCGGGTGAAGGCTCCCGGGCCCTCCGTCACCACCTGGCCCAGCAGCTCGTCCAGCATGGCCGCGGCCATGGCCTCGCGTTCGCCGCGCTGCAGCATGGCCAGCGCGCGCTGCGACAGGCTGACGACCCCGGCCAGCCCCAGGGCCAGCATGGCGCCGCCCAGGATGGCGTCGAGCAGAGCGAAGCCCCTGCGGTGCCTGCGGCGCATCACCATGGCTCGCGGTCCCGCCCGGTCTCGTCCAGGTCGATCGCCACGCGGCCGCCCTCGAGCATGTTGCCATTGTCGAACCGGACCGGCGCCGTCGCCGAGGGTTCAAGCAGCAGCGTCACGTCGCGTCCCTCGGCCACCAGCCGCATCTCGATGCGGGGCCTCGAGCCGCCCGGTGCCGAGAGGATCTTCCACTCGTCGCCCACCATCCGCTGGCCGTCCCGGCTGACCTCGGTCAGTTCCACCCCCATCGGGAGACGGAAGCCCTGCACGAATCGGTCCGGCCTCCACTGCGGAGGCTCGGAGGGACGGGTCGGATCCGACTCCAGGTTCCAGAGTTCCACGCACCCCGAATCCGGATTCATCCAGATGGCCGTCTGCTGCGCGCCCGCGGTGTCGCGGAAGGCGAACATGGCCAGGATCTCGGCGAGTCGCTCCGCGGCCACGTCGGCCTCGCGTCGCGTCATGCCCGCCAGCCGGGGCACCACCAGCGCCGCCACCAGGGCCAGCAGCGAGGCGACGATCACCAGTTCCAGAAGGGTGAAGCCGCGACGCATGCCCCGCCCGGCGCTCAACGCGCCCCGTTGATGATGTCCTTGTTCTCGCCCTCGCCGCCCGGCTGGCCGTCGGCGCCGTAGCTGACCACGTCGAAGTCGGTGTTCACGCTGGGCGGGACCATGATCACGTAGCGGTGGCCCCAGGGGTCGTTCAGCGCGTTGACGTTGGTCAGGATGGGGTTGTCGCCCTGGCACAGCAGCTCCAGGTCGAAGTCGTCACCGGGGCGGGTCATGCCCTTCTCGGTCAGGTAGAGGCGGACCTGCTGCGCCAGGCTGTTCACGTCCGCCTGCGCCTTGCGTTCCTTGGCGATGCCCAGGAAGCGCATCACGTTGGGCGCCACGAGCGTGGCCAGAAGGGCCACGATGGTGACGGCGATGATGACCTCGAGAAGGGTGAAGCCTCGGTGGCGACGGCGGCGGTGACGGGCGGTCATGGAGCTCTCCGGATGCGGGGTTCGGGCGGGCTCGTGGAACGAGGCTCCGCCGCTTTCGATGCCT
>JBILWQ010000319.1:0-2685 GCA_044369805.1 Phycisphaerales bacterium | reverse complement strand
CCGGAAACCGCTCAGCGACGACGTCGGCCCGCCACACCGGCCAAGCCAAGCAGCGCAATCGCACCCGGTGCAGGCACCAGATTGAGCTCGACCCACTCGATCGCGGCGTCATGCTCCTCCTCGCTCATGCCGAGGTTGTAGACGACCCAGAGCGGCTGGCTGCTGCCGTAACCAGCCGCGCTGAACTGGAACGTGGCCAGGTAGATGCCGTTGGCCGGATCCGTCAGGCCCGGACCGGACAGCGTGAACTCGGCGTGAAGATCCAGACCCGCGGTGACCAGGAAGTTGAACGACCCTCCCGAGCCGGTCTGGAACGACTGTCCACCGTACTCGCCCATGAGCGTGCTGGTGGAGAAGTCGAAGCCCGAGCCGTTCCAGGCACCCAGCGTGGGCGAGAGTCCCATGGTGAGGGTGGTGCCCACGAGGCTCGATCCGATGCCGGGCTCGTCGGTGCTGAAGGGAAAGGCGGGATCCTCGCCGAACTCGACGCCGAAGACGCGAGCGAAAGGATTGGTGACCTCACCCGTGTCGTGGTTCCACGCTCCGGTGACAAGGTTGCCGCCGGATGCGTAGACCCAGATGTCACCGGTTTCTCCGTGGGCAAGGGCACGCGTCGGAAGCGCGAGAACGATCGTGGCAGAAAGCGCGAACTTCATCATGAGGAACTCCAAGAGATGGGCAGGGATCAAGGACCCCTGCATGCGAAGGGAAGGATCAGGGTGGGCGGTCCACGGCACATGCCGCAGCCATGCCCCTCGCCCAAGTGCCGGGCGGTCATGTTGTCACGACGGATCAAGCCCGCGGGGGCGGGCGAGCGGCCAGCTCACGCAGCGGCGCAAGGCCCGGTCGCGCGGCGGGCGCGACTTGGTCCAGAACGAGCACGAAGGCGTGCTGCACCGGCGCCGACACGGCCAGCCCGAGCCGGGCGACCATGGCGTCCAGCATGAGACAGATCTGGCAGTCGCTGGAATTCGGGTCGACAGGTGCGGCATCATGATCATCCGCATGCCCCGCGTGGTCCGCATCGTGAGGATGCTGGCCGGCGACCTGGACCGTCTCCTCGTGCGGGTGGTGCAGGCCATCGCACGCCTGGTGCAGGTTGCGCAGCACCGGTGCGCCCAGCAGCACGGCCAGAGCAGCCGTGAGAGTCAGAAGTTGGTCGAGGGCCCTTCGCACCGGGAGGGAAACTAGTCCATTCTCGCGAGAAGGCAAACGCCACGAACGAGTTTTATCGGTGCAGAGGCCGCTGTCTCGCAGGTCATGCCATCCGGGTGGTGACTGGACCATGGCTATGCTCGCCCGCATGCAAGCTCGAGTGCTTGAGCCCTTCACCGAACTTGCGGTGGTTATCGGCCTGGCCGCGGCGCTGGGTATGGTCGGTTCGCTCCTGCGGCAACCCCTGCTGATGGCCTTCATCGGTGCCGGCATCCTGGCGGGACCGGATGCGCTGGGGCTGCTCAGCATGGATCACGAGGTGCGCCTGCTCGCCTCGATCGGCATCTGCGTGCTGCTGTTCGTGGTGGGGCTCCGCCTTGACCTGAACATCATCCGCGCCATGGGGCCCACTGCCGCGGTGCTGGGCGCGGGGCAGGTGGTCGTCACCGCACTGGTCGGTTTCGGACTCTGCCAAGCGCTCCGAATGCCCTGGGTCGAGGCGGCCTACGTGGCCGGTGCGCTCACCTTCTCCAGCACGATCATCGTGGTCAAGCTGCTCTCCGACAAGCGCGAGATCGACTCGCTGCATGGCCGGATGGCGCTCGGCCTGCTGATCGTGCAGGACATCGTGGTCGTGGTGGTCATGATTGCGCTCTCCACCGCGGAGCATGCCGGCGACACGCTTGCGGCCGCCTCCCTGGGTTCGCGACTCGCAACCACGGCCATGCGCGGCCTGGCCCTGCTGGTGGGGGTGGCGCTGCTGGCCCGATTCGTGCTGCCGCCACTCACCGCACGTCTGGCACGCACGCGGGAGTTGCTGCTGCTGTTCGCCGTGGCCTGGGCGGTCACGCTGGCCTCCGTGGCCCACGGCCTGGGCTTCAGCCGCGAGGTCGGCGCCTTCCTGGCCGGCGTGTCGCTGGCATCGACGCCCTATCGCGAGACACTCTCGGGCCGCCTGGCCAGCCTGCGCGACTTCCTGCTGCTGTTCTTCTTCATCGAGCTGGGCGCCTCGCTGGAGCTGCGATCGCTGGGCGCCCAGATCGGCGTGGCGATGGTGCTGGCGGTGTTCACGCTGCTGTGCAAGCCCCTTATCGTGATCGCGATCATGGGTCGGCTGGGGTACCGCAAGCGCACCAGCTTCCTGACCGGCGTGAGCATGGGGCAGATCAGCGAGTTCTCGCTCATCCTCGCCTCGCTCGGGGTCTCGCTGGGGCACCTCGACCGGGGGGTGCTCGGGCTGGTGACCCTGGTCGGTCTCGTCACCTTCGGTGTGTCAGCCACCATGATCACGGGCTCGCACAGGCTCTACGAGCGCGTCGCGACCTCGCTGGATCTTTTCGAGAAGCCGATCCGCGACGACGGCGAGACGCGTGGCGACGATGGTGGGTACGAGGTGGTGCTCTTCGGTCTCGGGCGGTACGGCAGCCGCATCGTGGAGGCCATGCAGGCCCGGGGCGTGCGGGTGCTGGGTGCCGACTTCGACCCGCAGGTGCTGCAGGAATGGTCGGCACGTGGACTGGATGTGCGCTA
>JBILWQ010000318.1:0-2692 GCA_044369805.1 Phycisphaerales bacterium | reverse complement strand
GCATCTCGCTGGCCTTCGAGAGCGAACGCCTGGCCATTCCCGAGGCCAAGTTCCTGGGCATCCGGGCCAAGGACTACAAGGCCTGCGGCCTGACCGACGACGTGCAGATCGCGCTGAACGAGAACGACATCAAGCGAGCCAAGGAGATCGCCGCGTACCCGTGGTTCGAGGACCACAAGGGCTGGCAGCGGGAGATCGAGGGCCTGCTCTCCAACGGCTTCAAGATGGAGGTGGAGTCGCTCATCACGAAGGACATCTCCTACGTGACCGAGACCTACGTGCCGCAGCGCCTCAAGGCGAAGGACTGGCTGGACTGATCGAGGGGCCTTGCAGCGGCAGCCGGAGGGTGAAGCAGGTGCCCCGGTCGGGCCCGTTGAAGAGGCTGATGGTGCCGCCGTGCTCCTCGACGATGCGCCGCGTGGTGGCCAGGCCCAGGCCGCTGCCGCCGGGCTTGGTGCTGGCGTAGGGCCTGAAGATCGTTCCGCGACGCGATTCGGGAATCCCCGGACCGGTGTCGATCACGCTCAGGCGTGCCTCCTGTCCGGAGGAGTCGAGTTCCAGCCGCAGCAGCAGCTCGCCTCGACGATCGCCCGGTTCGGAGCGCCCCTCGGGGTTCATGGCCTGGACCGCGTTGATGGCCAGGTTCAGCAGGGCCTGCTTCAGCAGCCCGGCGTCGACGCGGGCGACGACCGGCACGCCGGGCAGATCCAGCCGCAGCAGGATGCCGCAGCGATCGGCCTGGGCATGGAAGAAGTCGGAGAGCTGCTGAAGCAGTTCCCGAAGATCCTGGGGTTGGGGGTCCAGTTTCATGCGGCCCGCGAACTGCAGGAAGTCGCTCAGGATGTCCTTCAGTCGGCCGCTCTCGCGGGCCAGGGCGTCGACCCGTCGGGCCACGGTGCCACGGATTTCCTCGGGCAGGTCGGCATCGAGCACCTCTTCCCGCAGCAGCTGCGCATTCAGGGTGAGGGTGCTGAGCGGGTTCTTGATCTCATGGGCCAGCCCGCCGGTCATGCTGCCCAGCTCGGCCAGACGCTCGGCCGCCTGGGCCCGCCGCTCCGCCTCGATGGCGCGGTGCGCCCGCCTTCGCAGTGCCGGGGCGGCGGCCACGCTTGCGGCGACCAGGCCCAGACCAGCCCCGGCCGCAAAGGCCAGGAGGGCGGATGATTCGATCACGGGCATGGACATGCCTTCCGACCCCGAGCACCCCGGGTGGTCGGACCCTCGATCACCGGTTGGATGTCAGCCGGCCTTGGTCGCCTGCGGCGCGGCGACGCGGAGGCTCTTGACCTTCGTGGCGGACCAGCCCTTGGCACCCTTGGAGGCCGAGTAGGTCACGGATTCGCCGTCGCGGAGGGTCTTGAAGCCTTCGGCCTGGTCGATCACGGAGAAGTGGACGAAGATGTCCTGACCCTGCGGGCCCACGACAAAGCCGTAGCCCTTGCGGGGGTCAAACCACTTGACGGCACCTTCGATGTTGGTCAGTTCGCTGGCTTCGCTCATGGGGATGGCTCCGGAGTGCAATCGGTCTGTCGCCGATTGTGCACCAAGATACGCGGTTCCGCAAGTTCTCTGTGGCGGATACTTGCAGGAAATGAAACCGCCCGGCATCCCCCTTGCGGGGGCGTGCCGGGCGGGTGCGTTCCTGCGGAAATGCCGGGAGAAAAGGGGGGATCAGCCGCCCTTGGCCACGGGCTCCGGGGCAGGCATCAGGGCCTTCCGGCTGAGCTTGATGCGGCCATTCTCGTCGACGTTGATGACCTTGACCTTGATGACGTCGCCCATCTTGACCTGGTCGGTCACGGCCTTCACGTAGCCGTGCGCCAGCTCGCTGATGTGGCACATGCCGTCGGTGCCTGGCACCAGCTCGACGAACGCGCCGAACTCCTTGATGGCCACGACCTTGCCCTCGAAGACGCTTCCGACCTTGATCTCGGCGCCGAGCGCCTCGACCTCGGCCCGCGCCTGGGCGGCCTTGGCCGCGTCGGCGCTGGCGATGAAGACGGTGCCGTCCTCCTCGACGTCGATCTGGCAGCCGGTGCGCTCCTGGATGCCGCGGATGTTCTTGCCGCCGGGGCCGATGAGCTTGCCGATCTTCTCCGGATCGATCTTGACCTTGGTGATGCGCGGCGCGAGCGGGCTGATGTCCGCACGTGGCTTGGCGATCACGGCCTCCATCTGGTCGATGATCTGGAGCCGGCCTTCTCGGGCCTGCGCCAGGATCTTCTCGATCTCCTCGATCGAGAGTCCGCGCGCCTTGAGGTCGAGCTGGATGCCCGTGATGCCGTCGCGGGTGCCGCTGACCTTGAAGTCCATCTCGCCGAAGAAGTCCTCTTCGCCCACGATGTCGGTGACGTGCGTCACCTTGCCTTCGCTGCTGGTGAAGCGGCCCACGCTGATGCCGGCGCAGGTGGCCTTGATGGGCACGCCCGCATCCATCATCGCCAGGCAGCCGCCGCACACGCTGGCCATGCTGCTGCTGCCGTTGCTCTCGGTGATCTCGCTGACCACGCGGATGGTGTAGGGGAAGTCCTCGGGGCTGGGCAGGATCGCCAGAAGGCTGCGCTCGGCGAGCGCGCCGTGGCCGATCTCGCGGCGACCCGGGCCCGTGATGCGGCCGGCCTCGCCGGTGCAGAAGGGCGGGAAGTTGTAGTGCAGGTAGAACTTCTTCGCGTACTCCGGCAGCAGGCCGTCG
>JBILWQ010000042.1:0-9867 GCA_044369805.1 Phycisphaerales bacterium | reverse complement strand
GGTCGATCGGGATCCGGCAGTCGGCGGTGAATGCCGCCACCTGCCCCTCGGCATGCACGCCCGCATCGGTCCGACTGGCCCCCTGGCATGCCACCCTCGACTGCAGGACCTCGGTCAGGGCGCGATCCAGAACCCCCTGCACGGTCCGGAGCGGTTCGCCATCGGGAGGCTCCTGCCGCTGCCAGCCGTGAAAGTCGGTGCCGTCGTAGGCCACCCTGACTGCAAATCGTGGCATGGTGGGGTTATAGGGTTCCTGCAGTCCGCTTGCGATCCGCGGAAGTTGCTTCGGATGGCGAAGCCTCCGGCATGGCATTTCTCCTCAATCCAGGACCCATGCCTCCGGAATCAAGGGCTGCATTCCGGACAAAAGCGTTGGTGAATTCCCACATTTGTTCTGGCACAAACTCTGTTCAGGGCTACCTTTCCACCCGTTCGGAGTCCGACGCCAAGGCGCCAGATTGTGGCGTCGGTGTCTCCGAAGCGCAAGGCCTCAAACACTCAACTGGAGAAAAGATATGAAGTCTCTCGCCATGGTTTCACTCGTTGCCGGAATCGCATCGAACGCGTTCGGTCAGATCGTGGTCGATGGTGTGCTGGACGCCGACTACGGCAACCCGAAGGCGGTTCAGGTCAACGCCACCGGCTTCGGCAACGGCACGGACGGCGTGACCGGCTACACGAATGGCAGCGAGCTCGATGGAGCCTGGATCAAGGTGGATGTCGACGGGGGCAACCTCTTCATCTTCCTGTCAGGCAACCTGGAGACCAACTTCAACAAGCTCGAGGTCTTCATCGATTGCGTGGCGGGTGCGGGCCAGAACGCTCTCCGAAGCGACAACCCCGACGTGGACTACAACGGCCTCAACGCCATGGGCGAGGACACCGCCAACGCGTTCCCGGGACTTCGCTTCGATGAGGGCTTCGCGCCGGACTTCTTCGTGACCACCACCATCGGCGGCTACGACGCGACAACCGGTCTGGGCCTGACCCAGTACGCGAACATCGCGCAGATCCTGACCGATGGCGGCGGCGTCGGCGCGTACATCGGCAGCGGCCCCTTCACGGACGCGATCGCGGGCAGCAACCTGATCGACGACACCGTGTACGGCTGCCAGCTGTCGATCAACAACAGCAACGTGGACGGCGTGAGCGGTGATTCCGCGAACCCCGGCAGCGGCTGCGGGGTCACCACCGGCATGGAGATCAAGATCCCGCTGGCGAACCTGGGCTGGTCCGAGGGACCCGTCCGCGTCTGTGCCTTCATCAATGGTCAGGGCCACGACTACGTGAGCAACCAGGTCCTGGGCACCCTGCCTGCGGGCACGGGCAACCTCGGAGGCAACGGCACTGGCGGATGGAATGGCGAGAACCCCACGGGCAAGCTTCGCTTCAGTTTCGTCGACATCGAGGGTGTCCAGTTCTTCTCCTCGGACGACGCGGATGCCTGCGTGAGCACCCCGGTCTGCCCCGGCGACCTCGATGACAGCGGTGCGGTGGATGCCGGCGACATCGGCAGCCTGCTGATCCTGTTCGGCGACTGCGCGGGCGGCACCCCGGGTTGTGCGGGTGACCTTGACGACAGCGGTGCGGTGGATGCCGGCGACATCGGCAGCCTGCTGATCCTGTTCGGCGAGTGCCCGGCCTGAGTCCAGGGTCAACCAATTCGTGACGATCCAGGCCCCCGGCTTTGGCCGGGGGCCTTTCCTTTGGGCCCGCGGCGGAGTCAGTCACCCAGTCGACGGCCGTCGCTGCCCGGCTCGAAGAGGTGGGTCCTGGCCAGGTCGATGGTCAGGTTGACCATGCCACCTTCCTGAAGCGGCTGGGGCATGCAGCGGGCCGTCACCGAACGGTCGCCGCATCGCACCTGCACGTCCATGCGATCACCGTAGTGCTCCACGGCCTCCACAGTGGCCTGCAGCCCGGTACCGCCGCCGATCTGCACATGCTCGGGTCGGATGCCAAGCACCACCGGACGAGGCCGGGGCTCGATCAGGCCTCGCCATGCATCGACGCGGCCCTCGATGCCGATGCCCTGGCCCCGGAAGGCCATGCCCGCACCTCGAGCCTCCAGCGTGCCCTCGACCATGTTCATGGTGGGGGTGCCCACGAATTCCGCCACGAAGCGGTTGGCGGGACGGTCATAGACCTGCCGCGGCGTGGCGGCCTGCTGGATGAGCCCATCCTTGAGCACCACCACCCGGTCGCCCAGGCTCATGGCCTCCTCCTGGTCGTGGGTGACGTAGATCATGGTCGCCCCCAGGCGGCGGTGCAGCATGCGGAGTTCGGCTCGCATCTCCACGCGCAACTTGGCGTCCAGATTGGAGAGCGGCTCGTCGAAGAGGAACACCTTGGGCTCGCGCACCATGGCCCGGCCCACCGCGACGCGCTGACGCTGACCGCCCGAGAGGGCGGCGGGCTTGCGGTGCAGCAGGTGCTCGATCCCCAGCACGCGGGCGGCCTGCAGCACGCGGCGGTCGATTTCCGCGAGTTCGTTCGCCCGGCCGCCGGCATAGCCCGGCGAGAGAAGGGCCCGCAGGCGGCTGGCGAACCTGCGCCGCCGCAGCAGGCCGAAGGCCATGTTGGTGCGCACATCCATGTGCGGATACAGGGCGTAGTTCTGGAACACCATGGCGATGTCCCGGTCCTGCGGTGGCACGTCGTTCACGACGCTGCCGTCGATGGCCAGCGTGCCCGAGGTGATGGTCTCCAGCCCGGCGATCATGCGCAGCAGCGTGCTCTTGCCGCAGCCCGAGGGACCCACCAGCACCACGAACTCGCCGTGCCCGATGCGGAGGTCGGCGCCGCGCACCGCCTGCACGCCACCTGGATAGATCTTGCCGACGCCGTTGAGATCGATGGTTGCCATGGTCGTCCTTGTTCAGCCCTTGACCGCGCCCTTGCCGAGCCCCTCGATGAACTGCTTCTGCGCCGCCAGGAAGAGCAGGATGCAGGGCAGCATGGTGACCAGGCTGGCCGCCATGAGCAGGTTCACGTTGTTCACGCCGCCGTACTGGTTGCGGAAACTGTTCAGGGCCACGGCCAGCGTGGCCTGCTCGTCGCTCTGCAGGTAGATGAGCGGTCCCATGAAGTCGTTCCACACGTAGATGAAGGTGAAGACCGCGCAGATGGCGGTCACCGGTCGGCAGAGCGGCAGGATGACGTGCCACCACACGCCCAGCCAGCCCCAGCCATCGACCTTGGCCGCCTCGACCAGCGCCTCGGGCACCTGCGCAATGAACTGCCGGTACATGAAGATGAAGAACGCGTTGCCGAAGAACGCCGGCACCACCAGCGGCAGGATGGTGTCCACCCAGCCCAGGTTGCGGAACATGAGGAACATGGGAATCATGGTCACCTGCCCGGGCAGCATCATGGTGGCGAGCATGAGCAGGAAGAGGCCGTTGCGACCGCGGAAGCGCATGCGCGCCATGGCGAAGCCCACCAGGCTGCTGCTGAGCACCGTGCCGACCACCACGAGGCTGGTCACCACCACGGAGTTGGCCAGGGCGTCCAGGAAGCCCTTCCAGGGCTCGCGTGCGGCGCCCATCCGGGCCAGGGCGGCCGGGAAGTTCTGCCACTGCGGATCCGTGGGCACGAGCCGCTTCAGATCGCCGCTGACCGTGGCCGCCTGGGCCAGGTCCGGCGTGAGCAGGCTGACCGCCGCCATCCAGATCAGCGGGAACACCATCACCAGCGTGCCCAGGAGCAGCACCGACCATCCGACGGCGCGGGCCACGTGCCCGCCGACGGCGCCCGAATGTCCCTTCGCGGGCCTTGCCGGGTCCTTGCCACTCATCGCTTCAGGCCCTCGTAGTGCACCAGGCCGCGGCTGCCGCGGAGCGTGAGCATGGTCAGGCCCAGCGTGATCACCAGCAGGATCCAGGCCATGGCGCTGGCATAGCCCATCTCGTAGAACTCGAAGGCCTGGTTGTACAGGTTGAGCACGTAGAAGCGCGTCAGGTCGCCCGGGCCGCCGCCGGTCATCACGAAAGCCTGCGTGAACACCTGGAAGCTGCCGATGATCGACATGATCAGGTTGAACAGGATCACCGGGCTGAGCATGGGCAGCGTGACGCGAAGGAACCGGGCCACGGCGCCCAGTCGATCGATGCGGGCGGCCTCGAGCAATTCCTCGGGCACCGCCTGCAGACCGGCCAGATAGATCATCATGCCGCCGCCCACGGTCCAGAAGCCCATGATCGCGAAGGCGGGGGCCCCCCAGGCCGCCGCGTCCTTGCCGAACCAGTCGGGTGGTGCCGCGCCCACCAGCTCCAGCATCGGCCGCAGGGCCATGTTCATCAGGCCGCCGTCCGTGTCGAAGATCCATCGCCACAGCACCGCCACGCCCACGCCCGCGAGCACGCTCGGCAGGTACCAGGCTGCGCGGAAGAAGTGGATGCCGCCGATCTTCTGGTTCATGAGCACCGCGGCCAGCAGGGCCAGGGCCTGCCCGCCGGGCACCGCGATCAGCGTGTAGTACAGCGTGACCTTCAGGCTGGTCATGAAGCGAGGGTCATGGCCCAGCAACTGCAGGTAGTTGCCGCCTCCGACGAAGGCGGCGGTGTCCAGCGTGCTCACGCCCTTCCACTTCGCCAGGCTCAGCAGCAGGCTCATCACGATGGGGAAGGCCATGAAGAGCGCGAAACCCAGCAGCCACGGGCTGGCGAGCAGCCATCCCCACCGCGCCTCGCTGGTCTCGGCGCGGCCCTCGCGTCGAGCCAGGGCCATGCGGAGCATCCAGACCAGCGTCGCAACGGCCAGAAGCGAGATCGCCACGGTGACCGGCCACCACGGGAAGGCGGGAAAGCCGGGCTTCGCCAGCGGGCTGTCCTTCTCGGCGGTCCATTCCGCCAGGAAGCCCGTGGTGGCCTCGGCCACGCTCTGATCGCCCACCAGCAGCGCCCGCTCGAGATTGCCTGCGAGCAGCTGCTCGAACCTTGGATCGCTCGGCCAGTCGACCACTTCCGCTGTGGGCGCCGGATCCAGAAAGCCCCGGTTGTTCGTGGGCCTCTGCGTGGCATCCAGGAACGCGTCGCTCTCGGCCACGCTGCGGATGGTGGGCAGCGCCAGCCCCAGCCGGGCGTTGGCCGCCTGCATGTCGGGACTGACCAGCCAGCGCAGCAGCTGCCAGGCCTCGGGCTTGTTCTCGCTGCGAGCGCTCATGGCCCACGCCACGGTGGCAATCACGTTGGCCTGCCGCGAGCCACGCGGCAGCGGCGCGTAGTCCCAGTCGAAATCCCTGATGCGGCGGTACTCGGGCACCACCCACCTGCCGAAGGGGCCAGCCATGCCCACGCGACCGGTCACGAAGGCCGCCGCGCCCGAGGCCAGCTTGCTGCGGCCGCTCGTGAGCGTGTTGGTCTCGTCCTGCCGCCAGGCTCGCAGGCGGTCGAGGGCCGCCTGCGCGGCAGGTGACTCGATGGTGAGGTCATCGAAGTCGCGGCCGCGGACGTCGGTGCCCTCGGTGCGCAGGTAGGCCCGAACCATCATGGGCCAGGTCACGAATTCGCTGCCCACGTAGGGCTGGCCCGCCGTGTCCTTCAGCCCGCCGATGGCCCGGGCGGCGGCGATGTACTCATCCCAGGTCCAGTCGTCCTTCGGGAAAGGCACGCCCGCCTTCCGGAAGAGATCCTTGTTGTAGTAGAAGCCGACGGTGGTGAAGTCCTTCGGGACGCCGTAGAGCGTGCCTTCGCCCATGCGCGAGCCATCGTGCCGAAAGGCGGCGACGGTGCTTGGGAAGAAGCCGGCAAGGTCGATCGCCTCGGGCACGCCGGCCTTCGTGTCGGCCTGCAGGTAGGCATCGAGCGGCTCGAGCAGGCCCATGTCCACGAAACTGGCCACGCGCTCCGCACCCACGTAGAACAGGTCGGGTGGATCACCTGCGGCCAGCATGGTCTGCAGCTTGGTGTAGAAACTGCCCGCGTCGCCCGGATTGAGCCGCCGCACCCGGATGCCCGGGTGAGCCGCCTCGAAGGCCCGGAGAGACTTCTCCACGATCGCGTTCTCCTCGGGTCCGCCCTCGCCGCTCCAGTGCAGCACCACGAGTTCCTTGTCGATCTCGGCGCGGTCGCGCCAGTTCCGCCAGGTGCGCAGTCCCACTCGGCCGAAACTCCAGATCACCAGCCCGATGGCCGCCCAGAGCAGGACGAGTCGCAGGAAACGGCTCGGAAACGAGCCCTCTCGACTTCCATCAGGCATGGCGGCGAGTATAGGGTTGAGCCATGGCGCAGATGGCCATCCTGCTGATGCTCACGCTCCTGGCGGCCGTGAGGGAGCGGTCTGTTCCCGACTTCCCTCCCAAGGTGCCTGTGGCCCGGGTGGATGCCGAGGCCGCGCCTCGGACACGCCTTCCCCCGGGCATGAGCGCTCGCGAGATTCCGGGCGGAGGCTGGCGGATCCGCGTCACGCTGCCGGCGGGCTCGGCCAAGGCTGGCCGCGTGAACCTGGCGGGCGACTTCAACGGCTGGAACCGTGATCGCACGCCCATGCAGCGGCAGGCCGACGGCGCCTGGGCCGTCGAGGTGCCCATGGAGCAGGGCGTGCGCCTCTACAAGTTCGTGCTCGATGGCGAACGCTGGATCGAGGATCCCCGCAACGCGGATCGAGTGCCCGATGGCCAGGGCGGCCACAACAGCGTGCTGCGTCTGGGCCTTGAGGCCGCGGCTGCCGGAGCCCCGCCGGCCGTGGTCGGCGATGGGCGGATCGACGCCGGGTTTCTCCGGCACGAGCCCGATCGGCTGCAGGATCGGCAGCGGGTCGGCGCGGGCTGGCGACTGGCCTACCGCACCCGTGCCGGCGACGTGGAACATGTAGCATTCGTCGCCCGCGACGGACGGCGCATCGACATGCTTCGCGAGGGCCGCCTGGGCCCCTTCGACGTGTGGACGCTGGATCTGCCCGCGGTCGAAGCCCCGCTGGACTACACCTTCGTCATCCAGGATCAGGACACCGCCGTGCGCGACCCGAACATCTACTCGCTCCAGACCCATCGCACGCCGGGCTTCACCACCCCCGACTGGGCCAAGCACGCGATCTGGTACCAGATCATGGTCGACCGCTTCCACAACGGCTCGAAGTCCAACGACGCGCCGAACACGCGGGACTGGCGGCAGGAGTGGTACAGCCCCAGCGCGTGGGAAGGCAAGGACGGCCAGACCTTCTACAACCTGTTCGTGTTCAAGCGGCAGTGTGGCGGCGACCTGCAGGGGCTGCGGCAGAAGCTGCCGTACCTGAAGGAGCTGGGCGTGAATGCGCTCTACCTGCTGCCGGTGTTCCAGGCCGACAGCAACCACAAGTACAACGCGACCAGCTACATCCACATCGACGAGCGTCTGGGGCAGGGTGGCGACTACGCCGCCGCCGAGGCGAAGGAGGATGTGGCCGACCCGTCGACCTGGACCTTCAACGCCAGTGACCGGGAATTCCTGGCCTTCCTGAAGGAGGCCAAGGGCATGGGTTTCCGCGTGATCATCGACGGGGTGTTCAACCACGTGGGCACGCACCATCCCGCGTTCCGCGACGTGCGCGAGAAGGGGCAGGCCAGCCGCTTCGCGGACTGGTTCGCCATCAAGAGCTGGGAGCCCTTCGACTACGAGGGGTGGTTCGGCTTCGGCGAGCTGCCGGTGTTCCGCAAGGACGACGAACACGGCATCGCGAGCGAGGCGGCCCGGCAGCACATCTTCGATGTCACGAGGCGATGGATGGATCCCGATGGCGACGGCGACCCCTCGGACGGCATCGATGGCTGGCGGCTGGACGTGCCCAACGAGGTGCCGCTGGCCTTCTGGCACGAGTGGTGCGACTTCGTGCGGAAGATCAACCCGAATGCCTACATCACCGGCGAGATCTGGCACCGCGCGGATCCGTGGCTCGATGGCCGCGCCTTCGACGCGGTGATGAACTACGAGTTCTGCAAGCCCGCCATCCAGTGGGTGCTGGACCGCAGCAACCGCATCACGCCGACGGAGCTCGATCGCCGACTGGCGGAACTCCGGCTCGCCTATCCGGCCGAGTGCACCTACGTGATGCAGAACCTGATCGACAGCCACGACACCGATCGCGTGGCCAGCATGGCCAGGAACCCGGACCGGGAGTACAACCAGAAGAACCGCGAGCAGGAGGTGCTCACCTACGACGCCTCGAAGCCCGACGCCGAGCACTACCGCCGAGTGCGGCTGCTGGCCCTGCTGCAGATGACCTATGTGGGTGCGCCCATGGTCTGGTACGGCACCGAGGTGGGCATGTGGGGCAGTGGCGACCCCAACAACCGCAAGCCCATGCTGTGGAAGGACCTCGAGCCCTATGGCGACCCGGAGGAGAACCGGGTCATGGACGAGCAGCTGGACTTCTACCGGCGCGCGATCGCCCTTCGGAACGCCCATCCGGCCCTTCGCACGGGCTCGTTTCGCACGGTGCTGCTCGATGACAAGGCGGATGTCTGGGCGTTCCTCCGCGAGGGCGACGGCGAGCAGGTGCTGGTGGCGCTGAACGCGTCGGAGCACCCGGCCACCGTGCAACTGCCCGCGGAACTGGGCTCGGGCTGGAAGCCGATCTTCGGTGAGCCGGCCGTGGGCGTGCCGCATTCGGCCTTCCCCAGGGTGGAGATCCCGATGGAATCCGGCCGCGTGTGGACGCGCCGGCTGAAGTGAAGGAGCGCCTGAGCATGATCCCGCCCATCTTCCAGCGACGCCGAGCCGGTGTGCTCATGCACCTGACCAGCGTGCCGGGACCGCACGGCATCGGTGATCTCGGTTCGCAGGCCTTCGCCTTCGCGGACTGGTGTGCGGCTGCAGGACTGAGCCTGTGGCAGATGCTGCCCATCGGTCCGGTCGGTGGTGGTGACAGTCCCTACAGCGCCACGAGCAGTTTCGCGGCCGAGCCACTGCTGGTCAGCCTGGAGCCGATGGTGCGGGAAGGGCTGCTGCCCAGGGCCCGACTGAAGGCGCCTCGCGGCCTGGGCAAGGGTCCCACCAACTACGCCGCCGCACGGGACTTCAAGTTCCCCCGTTTCGCCGAGGCCTTCGAGGCGTGGAAGCGAAAGGGCGGGTCTCGTTCCGCCAGCTTCCGGGCCTTCGAGCGGCACGCGCGGGGCTGGCTGCCGGGCTGGTGCCGATTCGCGTCGGCCACGCTGGGCGGCCCGCGTGAACTGCACGCCTTCGTGCAGTTCCAGTTCGAGCGGCAGTGGAAGGCACTTCGGGACCATAGCCATCGGCGGGGCGTGCTGCTGATCGGCGACCTGCCCATCTTCGTCACGCTCGATTCCGCCGACGTTGCGGATCGACCGGAACTCTTCCGTCTTGAGCGCAATGGCCGGCCGCGCGTGGTCACCGGCGTGCCTCCCGACTGCTTCTCGAAGGACGGTCAGCTCTGGGGACATCCGCACTACGCCTGGGCCGCGCACCGGCGGGAGGGCTTCCGCTGGTGGACCAGCCGCGTGGCCACGGCCCTGCAGCGGTTCGACGCGCTCCGCATCGATCACTTCGTGGGCTTCGTGCATGCCTACGAGATCCCCGGCACGGCCCGCAACGCCCGGAGCGGTCGCTGGGCACCCACACCGGGCCGCGAACTGCTCACGGCAGTCGAGCGGCGTCTGGGGCGTCTGCCCCTGATCGCCGAGGATCTCGGCGCCGTCACAACCGCCGTCGTCTCGCTGCGGGATGACTTTGGCCTGCCCGGCATGAAGTTGCTGCACAACGCCTTCTACGGCCCTGACAGCGGCGACCTGCCACAGCACCACCCGCAGGCGTGCGTGGTCTATCCCGGCACTCATGACAACGACGTGAGCCGTGGCTGGGTCCGCTGGCTCTCGCCTGACGCGAAGGCGAGGTTCCGCCGTCTGGCGGGGGGTGACCTGAAGCGACCGGAGGA
>JBILWQ010000317.1:0-2714 GCA_044369805.1 Phycisphaerales bacterium | reverse complement strand
GCCACGTCGGTGAAGGCCAGTTGCCCCAGTCCCATGGGCATGTCCACGGCACGCGTCTCGCGCACCAGGCCAAAGCCTGGCACGTCTGCGGCCATGCCCCAGCCATTCTGCTGCTGCTCAAGGAACTGTCGCGGATCAAAGCCCGCCGGATCAGCGCTGGAATACACCGTGAGGCTCACGTCACCCGAAGCCGATGCAGCGGCCGGGGCCTGGCCGATCGAGGCGGACACCATGAGCGTGGTCAGGAAGGAGGCGATCATGGAGGCAGCGTACCCCGGTTGCGGCGTTCCCCATCCGCTCACACACTTGCGTCGTGCCCCCGGATGACCCCGTGCTGTTCGACATGATCGTGGTGGCCCTCGCAGGTGCCGCGGGATTCGTCGGTGCCCTGGTGGGCCTGGGGGGCGGGGCCATCCTGGTGCCTGGACTGGTGCTCCTGCTGGCGGTCCCCATGAAGACGGCGGTGGCCACCAGCCTGGTGGCCGTGGTCTTCACCAGCTCGGCGGCCGCCATGATCCGCGGGCGCGACGCGCTGACCAACTACCGGGTGGGCGTGCTGCTGGAGGTGGTGGCGGGGGCGGCCAGCGTGGCCGGCGCGGTCACGGCCTTCCTGATCGATGCGCACCTGCTGCAGTTCATCTTCGGCGGCACGCTGCTGGCCGTCGCGGGTCTTTCCGCCCGGCGGCTTGAGGACCGCGACACCGGCGGCATGCCATCGCACCCATGGTCGGCTCGGCTGGCCCTGGATGGCGTGGAGGACCAGCCCGGCGGGCCACGCATCTATCGCGTGCAGCGGGTGCCCGCGGGACTCTCCATCATGGGTGTGGCCGGCGTCATCGCGGGCATGCTTGGGCTGGGCGCTGGCGCGGTGAAGGTGCTCAGCATGGACACGTGCATGCGGATGCCCTTCCGCACCAGCACCGTGACGAGCAACTTCATGATCGGAGCGACGGCTGCGGCAGGGTCCCTGGCGTTCCTCAAGCTGGGCCTGATCGACCCGACCATCGTGGGCCCGGTGATGGTCGGCATCGTGCCGGGGGCCATGTTTGGCAGCTGGTTCGTGGCCCGGCTCCAGGTGCGGGTGCTGAGGCTGGTGTTCCTGTCCCTGGTCGGACTGGTCGGCCTGCAGATGCTGTACAGGGCGGTGGAATCGGGCACATGAGCGGTGCCGGCGAAATCGAGCGTCTGCGATCGCTGCGGCTGGATCACGCCACCGCCTCGCTGCAGCGGAAGATGATCCGCCTGCTGGTCTGGAGCAGCGTGGGTCTGGTGTTGGTGGGGCAGCTGATCGCGTGGAAGCGTGGCGAGACCCTGCCGCACCATGCCGATCCGCTCCAGGCGCTTCGCGCGCTGCCGTCGGGCCACGCCCTGATGCTGCTGGGAGTGCTGACGGGGCTTGTCACACCGCTGGCGCGCACGCTGCTGCTGGCCGCCTGGTTTGCCCGCCGCGGCGAGCGCGCCATGGTGGCGCTATCGCTGCTGCTGGTCGCGATCGTGCTCTCCGGCCTGCTGGTTCGGCACCAGGCCGTCCCGCCCATCAGCGAGCCGTCGCCTCCGCCCGCAACTCGCGCAGAACCGTGACCTTGATCTCGCCGGGGAAGGTCATCTCGGCCTCGACGCGCTTGGCCACGTCGCTGGCGATGGCGAAGCAGCGGGCGTCATCCGCCTTGTTCGCATCGACGATCACGCGCACCTCGCGGCCCGCCTGGATCGCGTAGGCCTCCTGCACACCGGGCTGCTCCTTCGCGATCGACTCGAGCTGCTCGAGCCGCTTCACGTACTGGTCCATGCTCTCGCGGCGGGCGCCGGGGCGGGCCCCGCTCACCGCGTCGGCCGCGGTCACGATGGGCGTGAAGGGCGTGGTGCACGGGATGTCGCCGTGGTGACCACCGATCGCGTTCAGCACCGCCTCGCTGGTCTCGCCGTGGCGTCGCGCGAAGTCCAGGCCGATGGCGGGATGGCCGCCCTCCACCTCGTGATCCATGGCCTTGCCGATGTCGTGCAGGAAGCCCGCGCGGCGCGCCGTGGCGGCATCGAGTCCGAGCTGTCCGGCGATGAGCTGGCACAGGTACGCCACCTCGATCGAGTGCCGCAGCACGTTCTGCCCGTAACTGGTGCGGAAATGGAGGCGGCCCATCATCTCGACCATCTTCGGGTGCAGGCCACGCACGTCCGCCTCCATGGCCGCCTCCTGGCCAGCCTGCACGATGCGGGCCTGGATGTCCTTGCGAACCTGTTCCACCACCTCGTCGATGCGCGCGGGGTGGATGCGTCCGTCGTTCACCAGCTTCTGCAGGGATTCGGCGGCGATGGCCTGCCGAACGCGGTCGAAGCAGCTGACCGCGATCACGCCGGGCGTGTCGTCGATGATCACGTCCACGCCGGTCACCTTCTCGAAGTGGCGGATGTTGCGGCCCTCGCGGCCGATCACGCGTCCCTTCAGGTCCTCGCTGGGCACCTTGATGCTGCGCACCGTGCTGTCGCTGCTGCATTCGCCCGCGTACCGCTGGATCGACATCAGCAGGATCTCGCGAGCCTGCTCGCGAGCGCCCGCCTCGGCCTTGAGCACCACCTGCTGCCGCAGCAGCGCGGCCTCGCGCTCGGCGGACTGGCGGACCTCCTCGAGCAGGTGCCGGCGGGCCTCCTCCTGCGTCATGCCGGCGATGGTGGCCAGGCGGTCACGCAGGGCATCGCGCTCACGATCGATGGCCTCG
>JBILWQ010000316.1:0-2724 GCA_044369805.1 Phycisphaerales bacterium | reverse complement strand
GATGCGGGCCATCTTCACGCGGTCGTAGTCGTACAGGCCGGCCTCGTCGAAGAGCACCCGGTCGGCGTAGGCGTCGAACCATAGTGCCTCGGGATTCCGCCCAACGATGCAGACCTTGCCCTTGTCGGCGGCCTTGCCCGAGCTGCGCAGGATCTTGAACAGCACCACGCCGTTCTCGCTGCCCTTGAGTCCGGGGATCGGCTTGTTGGTCACCGCATTCACCTCGGTCTTGCCCTTGTAGTGGGTGATGGACAGTCGGGCATGCTGCTCCACGCCGGAAAGGCCCTTCTGCGACTCGTTCAGGATCTGCCATGCACGCTCGATGGGCACGTTGAACGACTTGTACGCGATGATGTCGCGGCCGCAGAAGAAGTAGTGGTTCTCGCCGCCGGCTCGCTTGAACTCGCGCTGCAGGATGCGGAGCGCGTCGGGATCGTCGTTGATGCCCTTGATGATGGGGGACTGGTTCTCCACGCTCAGCCAGCCGCGGCCCGCCAGGCGACGCATGGCCTCGCCCGTGGCCGGCACCCACTGCAGGAAGCCCTGGCCGTTGCGCAGGTAGTGGCCTTCGGGATCCTTCGCCAGGAACTCGTCGGGGTGCTCGAAGTGCACCACGATGTGCAGGCCCACCTCGGGGTAGGTCTTGTGGAAGTTGTCGAGCATGGCCACGAACGCCTCGTCGAAGCGCTGCGGGTAGAAGGCCATCTCCTTGGTTCCGATGCGGATCGACTCGATGCCCGCCTCGGCCAGTGCGGCCAGCCACGCGGCGATCTTGGTGTTCTGCAGCACCATCGGGTCGCCACCGGACATCAGGATCTCGCGCAGCTTCTCTCGGCCGCACACGGGGTGGCGGCCACCGTTGGCAGCCACCTCGGCGTTGAAGCGCCTGATGTAGCCGATCACCTCGGGGATGTTCGCCAGGCCCTTCTTCGCCACGGTGCCGTCCTGGCGCTTCACCTCCTTGCGGGCGATCAGTTCCTCGCGGTAGCAGAAGCGGCAGTGCGCCGAGCAGGTGCTGATCACGTACAGCAGGCCCATCTCGTACTTGTGCAGCATGCCCTCGACCGGGCTGTAATCCATCTGGAAGCCGGGGTCCTCGCTACCGGCCAGGTCGAGCGTCTCGGCCGGGTCGGCCTTCACCAGTCGGCGCAGCGGAGCGCTCTGCCTGGCCAGGTCGAAGTAGTGCCGCGTCACCTTCACGGGCATGCGCTTCTCGAGGTCGCGCTCGGTGCCCTTGAGCACGCGCAGCTGCACCAGTTCCTGCGAGGTGTAGAGGCCGAGCATGTCCGCGGGGACCTTCTCGCTGAAGAACGGGTCGAGGCCGTTGATGATGTCGCGCTCGTGGCGGGTGTCCTGGACCGTGGCGAGGAAGTCCTGTTCACGCTTGGTGGGGGTGTAGGCCTGATCCATGGTGATACCTCGGGTGAAGGGCCCGTGCGGGCGATGGGCGGAAGCCCCGATCGGTGGGGCGGATTCCAAAAGATACCACTCCGGCCAGTGGAATCGAGGGCGCCAATGGCCATGGATGGGGTCCGGAAACGCGTTGACTCGGCGTGTCAGCCCTTCAGGCTCGCCATGTCGATCACGAAGCGGTACTTCACGTCACTTCGAAGCATGCGTTCGTACGCCTGGTTGATCTGGTCCATGCGGATCCGTTCGACATCGCAGGTGATGCCCTTCTGGCCGCAGAAGTCGAGCATCTCCTGCGTCTCGGCGATGCCGCCGATGAGCGATCCGGTCAGGATGCGGCGAGGCATGATGAGGCTGAAGGCATGCACCTGCTGCGGCGACGGCGGCACACCCACCACGGCCATCACGCCATCGAGCCTGAGGGTGGCCAGGTAGGCATCGAAGGGGTGATCCGCGGAGACCGTGTCCACGATCAGGTCGAGGCTGCTGGCCATGGCGGCCATCGCCTTCGGATCCTTCGAGAGCACCACCTCGTGGGCACCGAGCCGCTTGCCGTCGGCCATCTTGCTCTCGCTGCTGGTGAACAGCACCGTGTGGGCTCCGAGGGCGCTTGCGAACTTCACCCCCATGTGGCCCAGGCCGCCCAGACCCACGATGCCCACGCGCTTGCCGGGGCCTGCGCCCCACTTGCGAAGCGGCGACCAGCTGGTGATGCCGGCGCAGAGCAGGGGCGCCGCACCGGCCGGGTCGAGACCGCTGGGCACCTTCAGCGTGAACGCCTCGTCGCACACCACGCGTTCCGAGTAGCCGCCGTAGGTCATGCCACCCAGGTGGCGATCGGCCGAGTTGTAGGTGAAGGTGGCACCGCGCTGGCAGAACTGCTCCAGATCACGCTTGCAGTGATCGCATGTCCGGCAGCTGTCCACCATGCAGCCGATGGCGGCCAGGTCGCCCACCTTGAACTTGCGGACCGACGCGCCGACCTTGCGGACACGGCCGAGAATCTCGTGCCCGGGCACCGCCGGATACGTGGTGCCGCCCCACTCGTTGCGGGCGATGTGCAGGTCACTGTGGCAGACGCCGCAGAAGAGAATGTCGATCTCCACGTCGGTCGGCAACGGATCCCGGCGATGGATGATGTGCGGCCCGAGGGGGGCCGTGGCGGACTGGGCGGCATAGGCCTTCGTGGTCATGGCGGCAGGATAGGAATGCGGGAGGGGGCGAGAATGGCTAGACTGCACGGCCCTGCGGGGTGTAGCTCAGCTTGGCTAGAGCGCTTGGTTCGGGACCAAGAGGTCGCAGGTTCAAATCCTG
>JBILWQ010000086.1:0-7373 GCA_044369805.1 Phycisphaerales bacterium | reverse complement strand
CATTCGCCCTCGGACATGACGCTGACCCGACTGAGCGCCAGCCCCAACCCCAACTGGTACGTCTCGTTCGCGGGATGGGACCGTGGCAGCCAGAACCCGACCAGCTCGTGCTGCATTCACCACCCGAACACCGAGGAGAAGCGCATCAGCTTCGACAACAACCCCGGCACCACCACCAGCTACAACAGCAGCACCTCGCCGGGTGACGGCTCGCACATCCGCGTGGGCAACTGGGAGGTCGGCACCACCGAGCCCGGCTCCTCGGGCTCGCCCCTGTTCGACCAGAACCATCGCGTGATCGGCCAGTTGCACGGCGGCAGCGCCTCGTGCACCAGCATCACCAACGACTTCTACGGCCGGTTCTCGGTGTCCTGGAACGGTGGCGGCACCAACAGCACGCGGCTGAGCGTGTGGCTTGACCCGGACAACACCGGAGCCACCACGGTGGACACCATCTCCACGCGCGGCATCAGCGTGTCGCCCAGCTCCGCCGTGTCGCACACGGGACTGGTGGGCGGCCCCTTCTCGCAGTTGCCCTACACCTACACCCTCTCCAACAGCACCGCCAACGGCATCGGCTACACCGTGGCGCTCACCAGCAACATCGGTCTGCTGCTCAATGGCGGTACCAGCACCGTCAGCGGCACCGTGCCCGCGAGCGGATCGGCGACGGTGACCGTGACTGCCGGCGCCGCGATGACCTCCAAGCCGGCCGGGGTGTACACCGAGGACATCGTCTTCACGGATCTGGGCAATGGCGTCTCCAGGACCATCCGCCACACGGTGGAGATCGGCCAGACGGGCATCTCGATCACGCCGGCCACCGGCCTGAACGCCAGCGGCCCGGTGGGCGGCCCCTTCTCCGCCACCGCCAGCTACGCGGTGTCCAGCACGCAGCCCTCGCCCGTGAATGTGTCCGTGACGTCGAACGCCCCGTGGATCACCATCGACGGCGGTGCCTCGGCCAACTTCACCCTGACCGGATCGGGCACCTCTCGAAGCATGGTAGTGGGCGTGGATGCGGCCGCGGCCGCCAGCCTGTCCGCGGGCCTGTACACCGGCACGGTCACCATCAGCAATGCCAGTGGCGGCAGCGGATCCTCGACCCGGGCCGTTCAGCTCGATGTGGGCCGATACAGCTACGCGGCCACCGGCCTGCCCCGCGCCATCAACGACAACAGCTCGTTCAACCAGACCATCGTGGTCTCGGATGACTTCTGCATCGCCGACCTGGACGTGGTGGTTGACATCCAGCACACCTTCATCGGCGACCTTCAGCTGGACCTGACCTCGCCGGCGGGCACCGTGGTGCGTCTGCACAACAACACCGGCAGCAGCACCGATGACATCATCGCCACCTATGACCAGGAGGGTGGCCGGGCCGTCGATGGTCCGGGCGCCCTCTCGGACTTCGATGGCGAACGGTCGGTGGGCACGTGGACGCTGCGCGTGGCGGACACCGCCACCACGGACACGGGTTCGCTCCGGGCTGTCTCGCTGCGGATGGCGGCCAACAACGGCGCCTGCCCGCAGCGTGAGGTGGTGCTCGAGGAGAACTTCAACGCCAACCCGGGCTGGACCACGCAGGGCCAGTGGGCCTTCGGCACGCCGACCGGTGGCGGCGCCTCGACCGGATACAAGGACCCCACCTCGGGCAAGACCGGAACCAGCGTGTACGGCTACAACCTGAGCGGCGACTACACCAACAGCATGCCGGCGTACAGCCTGACCAGCACCGCCTTCGACTGCACGGGGGTGACCGGCGCCAGGGTCTCCTTCTGGCGCTGGCTGGGCGTGGAGAGCAGCAACTATGACAAGGCCTCGTTCGCCGTGAGCAACGATGGCACCACGTGGACCACGGTATGGCAGAACTCCGCCACGCTTCGGGACACCTCATGGACGCAGGTCACCTACGACATCTCGGCGGTGGCGGACAACCAGCCGACGGTGTACTTCCGCTGGATCATCGGTCCCACGGACACGTCGGTGGTGTACTGCGGCTGGAACATCGACGACCTGTCGATCTCGGGCTTCGTGGCGGCCCCGGCATGCCCGGGCGACCTGGACCAGAACGGCCTGGTCGATGCCGGCGACATCGGCGTGATGCTGCTGGGCTTCGGCGACTGCGGTGCGGAGTGCCCCGCAGACCTCGATGGCAACGGCATCGTCGATGCGGGCGACATCGGCACACTGCTGCTCGGCTTCGGCACCTGCCCCTGACGCGAACTTGAACCACGCTGGCCCCCGCCCTACGGGCGGGGGCCTTTCGTTTTCCAGGGGCTCGACACCCGTTAGCCTGCCGAAATGACCCGCGTCACCATCCTCGCCGCCGTCCTTGCCGCCTCGCTCTCCGGATGCCGCTCTCAGGAGGGATCGCAGCCCGAGACCATGTCCGGCCGCCCGGCATTGATGCCGGCTCGACGGCTGGTCTGCCGCCTGCGAGAGGATGCTGCGGGCAGCAACAGGACGCCTGGCGTTGACGAGATCCTTCTGGACCGCTCGAGCAGCATGAGTGCCACGACCGGCGACACGATCCGCGTGGAGCTCAAGACCAGCGCAGGCACCGGCTATCAGTGGATCTTCGTGGGCTGCGACGATCGACCGGCGTCCGGCGGCACCGCCACCACCCCGCAGGTCGCCGTGCCCGGCTTCGACTGGAAGAAGGGCCAGGTTCCGCCCACGGCCGCGGATCGGCCGGGCGGTCCGGTGCTCCACGTCTTCGAGTTCACCGCAGGCGTGCCGGGGTCGAGCGCCCTGGCGTTCGCGCTGGTGCGACCTTGGGAGAAGGACACGTCCCCCGCCGATCGCCGGCAGTTGACCGTGCAGGTGAAGCCCGCGGGCGGCTGAGGTCGCTCAGTTCCGGCCGGGACCGTCGCCGCGGCGACCGCGGGCGCCATCGGGGCCCGGCAACGGACGACCTTCGCGGATCATCGGAGCCGGACCTTCGCGTCCCGGACCGGCGTTCCGCATGGCCGCGACCGCCATGCCGCGACCGACCGCTCGGCGAGCCTGGCCCTTGCCGATGCCGATGCCCACCAGCAGGATGAGCAAGGCGGCGATGACCAGCAGCACGATCCGCATCCAGCGGACGGTGCGGCTGAGCCGACAGATCTCGCCCTTGCAGGGGCAGCACGAGGCGGTCGGACAGCAGGCGGATGCGGGGGCGGCGTCGGTCATGGTGAACTCTCCTGTTGAAGCGGACAGCCTAGCACTCCGTCGCCTCGCTCCCAAGGCGCGTTAGCCTGAACTGCATGGCGTCGCAGGCTCCAGCCCCGCTGTTCACGGTGGACGGCATGCAGTTCTTCGGACGGGAAGTCGGCGATTACGAGTCCATGTTCGGCATCGAGGTGGCCCGGCTTCGAGGCCTGCGCGTGCTGGACTGCCCCGCCGGCCCCGGGTCGTTCGTGGCCGAATCGCGGCTCGCCGGTGCCGACACCGTGGGCGTGGATCCGCTGTACGCCGAGCCGACCGACGCGCTGGTGGCCCGAGGCCGCCGCGACGTGCACCACACGATCGAGCGCATGCGCCTGAAGGCTGCGGCGTTCGCCGACATCGACCTCGACGCCTACGCCGCGAGCAAGCTCCGCGCGCTCGATCGCTTCGCCGCGGACTTCCCGCGCGGCCTCGCCGAGCGGCGCTACGTGGCGGCCAGCCTTCCCGCGCTGCCCTTTCCGGACCGGCACTTCGACCTGGTGCTCTCGGCTCACCTGCTGTTCACGTACAGCGATCCGGCGCATGGCGGCATCCTGCCCGACTCAACCTTCTCGCTCGAGTGGCACCTGCGGGCCGCCGAGGAACTGTGGCGCGTCTGCCGGACAGAAGTGCGCCTGTATCCGACCACGACCCGATGGGAGCGACCGTCGCGTCATCCGTGGGCCGAAGCCGTCCGTGAACGGCTCGAGTCGCTCGGCGGAAGTTCACGCTGGCAGCTCAGCGCCTTCGCCCGCGGCAATCACGCCTCCGACACTCTCAACGCCTGCCTGGTGGTGACCCGATGAAGATCCCCACACTGCTCCTGGGCCTGCTGCTCGCCTCGCCTCAAGTCGCGCGACCCCCGGATCCGCCCGCACCTGCCGAGGAGGTGATCCTGCCGGCTTGCATGAAGCCTGCGCCGCGCACCGACGAGGCGGGCGAGGCGCGGCAGAGGCAGGTGCTCGATCGCGTGCGGGACGCGAAGGCGTCGGTGCCCGTGGTCTTCATTGGCGACAGTATCACCCAGGGCTGGGAGGGCGCCGGGGCCGCCTCGTGGAGGGAGCACTTCGAGCCCTTCGGCACGCTGAACCTGGGCGTGGGCGGCGACCGCACCGAGCACGTGCTGTGGCGGCTCGAGCAGGCACCGCTCGCGGACCTGCACCCGCAGGTCGTGGTGCTCATGATCGGCACCAACAATGCGAGCACCGGCCGAGACAGCGGCACGCTGATCGCCCGGGGCGTGCATGCCATCGTGGACAAGGTGGTGGCCCAGTGCCCGGCGACCGAGGTGCTGGTGCTGGACATTCCGCCTCGCGGGCAGGTGATCAACCCGCTGCGAGGCCTGGTGCTGCAGGTGAATCAGGCGCTCGCCGCCGGTCCATGGCCCGATCGCGTCACCTTCCTCCGCGTGGCCGACGGGTTCGTGCGCGGCGACGGCACGATCGACGAGGCGATCATGCCGGACTTCCTTCACCTTTCCGCCGAGGGCTACCGGCAGTGGGCCGCCGCGATCGCGCCGGCGGTCCGCGAGCGGCTCGTGCTCACGGAACCCCGGCCGATGGAGCCGGTGCAGCCGGAGGCGGCGCCGAATCCTCCCGCCACCGCCCCTCCGCCAGCAGGAAGATGAGGATGCGATCCAGGCGGGCCGACCAGCTCGGCTCGTCGTGCGTGCCACCGGGCACGACCTCGGCATGCAGCCGATCGCCCAGCCCACCCGGCACCGGGCCGATCGCCGCCTCGAACCGGCGCAGCGACGCATCAAGCCCCTTGCGCTCGCGATCCCCCATGCAGAGCCAGAGCCGCTCGACCGCGGGCACGCGCACCTTCCATCGCTCGATCACCTGACCGCGGTTCCACCACAGGCTCGGGCTCACCGCTGCCACGCGCCCGAATGTGCCGGCGTGATGCTCCGCCGCCGCGAGCGAGATGATGCCTCCGAGGCTGCTGCCCATGATCGCGGTGCTCGATCGGTCCGGACGCGTCCGGTAGTTCGCATCGATCATGGGCTTCAGGTCGTTCACGAGCCAGGTCAGGTAGGCCAGGCCGCGACCGCCTCGACCCTGCGGCTTGCCATCGCCACGCTCCATGTCCGGATCCGGGTCCGGGGTGTACTCCGCCACCCGGTCCGGCGTGTTCCAGATGCCCACGATGATGACCGGGGGAATCCGTCCCTGCCGGACCAAATGGTCGGCCACCTCGTCCGCATGCCACTCGCGACCCAGGAACGCCGTGGAAGGATCGAAGCAGTTCTGCCCGTCATGCATGTACAGCACCGGGTAGCGGACGTGGGCGTTGGCGGGTTCCGCATAGCCCGGCGGCAGCCACACGACCACGTTGCGCGGAGCCACGGCCGAGATCGAGGAGGCCACATCGGCGTGCAGGCGGACAGTGCCGGTGATGCCGGGCTTGGGATCCACGGCGGTTCCAGGCAGTGACCCGCACCCGAGGGAAGCCATCATCACGCCCATCGCCAGACGCGCTCGCATGCCGACACTCTATCCGCGGGCTCGTAGCATGCCTGCATGCCAAGGCGCACCATGAATCAGTTCCGCCAAGAGCGGGCCGAGGGCCAGAAGCTGGTGATGGACTGCGACCATCTGGGCATCAAGCGATTCTTCCGCCTGGATGCCGCCACCTACGAGGACGGTGCGCTGCCCGGACGCACCAAGGAACTGCTTGGGCTGGTGGCCAGCGCCGTGCTGCGATGCGATGACTGCATCGACTACCACCTGGAGCAGGCAGTGAAGGCGGGATGGAACCGCGCCGAGGTGCACGACGCCCTCAACGTGGCCCTGGTGGTGGGCGGCAGCATCGTGATCCCGCACCTTCGGCGGGCCTTCGCCAGCCTGGAGGAACTGCTGGCGGAGCGGCAGGCCGGTACCCTGCCCCCGTGAACGAACCCGCGCCCCCCGACCGCGAACGCAGATCCATGAAGCAACCTGTCGCCCTGATCACGCTGGCTGCCGCCTTCGGTGCGATCGCCCTGATGGTGTTCCACGGGCCTGGACCAGCGCGGGCCCAGACGGTGCCACCCGCGCCTCCACCCACGAACCCCGCTCCCCAGGGACCCGCACCCACACCTTCCGCTCCGAAGGCAACCGCCCCACAACCGCTGCCGCCCGTGCCCCCGCGGGCCAACGCGGATGCGGCGATTCGGCAGGTGCTCGATGTGGCCCGATCGCGATTCCCCCGCGTGCCCGCGATGGCCGCCGTGGTGGTGCGCGACGGCAGGATCATCGGACAGGCAGTGAGCGGTGTTCGCAAGGCCGGCGATCCCACGCCCGCCACGGAGCGCGATCTCTTCCACCTGGGCACCTGCACCAAGGCGATCACCGCCACGCTGATCGGCGTGCTCATCGACGAGGGCACGCTCCGCTGGGACTCCACGATCATGGAGGTGCTCGGACGCGATGTTCCCGAGATCCACGCCTCGCTGGCCAGCGTGACCGTGGACCAGTTGCTGCACCACCGCGGCGGATTCCTGCCTCGTGGTCCCAAGGAGGTGTGGGAGAAGGCCCAGCGTGCCAAGGGTTCCGATGCGGAGCAGCGGGCGGCCTACGTGAACGACATGCTGGCCCTGCAGCCTGCCAAGACGCCCGGCGAGTACCAGTACAGCAACGTGGGTTATGCGGTGCTGGGACGCATGGCGGAGGTGGCCGCGGGCGTGCCCTTCGAGGACCTCATGCAGCAGAAGGTGCTGAAGCCGCTGGGCATCACCACCGCCGTCTTCGGCCAACCCGGGGATCCACGCGTCGTGGATCAGCCGTGGCCGCACTCCAGCGGCAAGCCGGTGTTCAGGGACAATCCGGCCTGCCTGAACCCGTCGGCACGGCTCTGCATGAGCATGGAGGACTGGGCGAAGTTCGCCATCTTCCATCTGGGCCATCAGCCCACCCCGCCGCTGCTGAAGCCCGCCACGTTCGACGCGCTGCACACGGTTCCGGAGACGCTCCCGGCTGATCAGATGGGCTACGCCTGCGGCTGGTTCCGTCCGCTCCGGCCGTGGTCCAACGGACGGGCCCTGCACCACGTGGGCGGCAACGCCCTCACCTATTGCGCCATTTGGCTCTTCCCCAAGGATGACATGGGGGTGCTGGTCGCCACCAACGAGGGCACATCCGTCGCGGGCGATGCCACCGATCTGGTGAGCGGCTCGCTGCTGCTGGCCTTCCGGGGCGTGG
>JBILWQ010000326.1:0-2601 GCA_044369805.1 Phycisphaerales bacterium | reverse complement strand
CTCGCGAGAAGGACTGGCCGGGCATCGAGGATCGGGAGCGGCGCCGCAAGCAGGCCGAGACCTCGCAGACGCCCTGAGGTCCGTTACCCTTCCTGCTGTTCCGGTCATGCAGGTGCTCCTCGAAACCAGGGCGTTGCACAGGCGATTCGGCGGCATCCACGCCGTGCGGGGTGTCAGCCTGAAGGTGCACCGCGGCGAGGTGCTCGGGTTCCTGGGTCCCAATGGCGCGGGCAAGACCACCACCATGCGAATGGTCGCGGGCTTTCTTGAACCCAGCGAGGGCAGCGCCTGGGTGGATGGCGTGAACGTGGCCCTGAATCCGCTCCGGGCCAAGACCCGCATGGGCTACCTGCCGGAAGGCGCGCCCTGCTACCCGGACATGCGCGTGGAGGAGTTCCTGGACTTCATCGCCAGCGCCCGGGGCTTCCGAGGCTCGGAGCGGAAGGCTCGCGTGGAGCACGCCATCACGGCGGTGAACCTTTCGCTGGTCCGCCGACAGACCTTCGAGACGCTGTCCAAGGGCTACCGCCGACGCACGGGCATCGCCCAGTCCCTGCTGCATGATCCGCCCGTCCTGATCATGGACGAGCCCACGGACGGACTGGATCCCAACCAGAAGTTCGAGGTCCGGCAACTCATCCGCCGTCTTGGCAAGGACCGGGCCGTCATCCTCTCCACCCACCTGCTGGAGGAGGTCGAGGCCGTCTGCACCCGGGCCGTGATCATCAACCGTGGCGCCGTGGTCTTCGACGGCACGCCCGCCGAGATGGATGCCCTGGCCCCTGCGGGCGTGAAGGCCAACCGGCTGGATCATGTCTTCCGCCAGCTCACGACCGGCGACGTTCCCGGGGGCCGCGCATGATCCGGCGCACCCTCGTGATCGCACGGCGCGAGTTCGCCTCGTACTTCGCCACGCCGCTCGCCGCGGTCTTCCTGGTGATCTTCCTGTTCCTGGCGGGCCTGTTCACCTTCAACATCGGCGGCTTCTACGACCGTGCGCAGGCGGACCTGCGACCCTTCTTCCAGTACCACCCGTGGCTCTTCCTGTTCCTGGTGCCCGCGGTGAGCATGCGGCTCTGGGCCGAGGAGCGGCGGACCGGTACCGTGGAACTGCTGACCACGCTGCCCTTCCGCCTGGGCGAGCTGGTGGTGGGCAAGTTCCTGGCGGCCTGGGGCTTCACGCTGGTGGCTCTCTCGCTGACGGCGCCCATCTGGATCACGGTGAACTGGCTGGGCGAGCCCGACAACGGCGTCATTGTGGCGGGCTACGTGGGCAGTGCGCTGATGGCCGGCGCCTTCCTGGCGGTGGGTGCGTGCCTGAGCGCCAGCACCAAGAGCCAGGTGATCGCGTTCGTGAGCTGCGTGGTGGCGTGCTTCCTGCTGCTGCTCACCGGATTCCCCGCGGTGCAGGATTTCTTCAGCGGCTGGGCCCCCCGGGCCGTGGTCGAGGCGCTGGCCAGCATGAGCGCACTGATCCACTTCGAGGCCATGGTGCGCGGGGTGGTGGATGCGCGCGACCTGCTCTTCTTCGTCAGCGTGATCGTGGCCTTCCTGTTCATGAACGCCCTCGTCATCGACTGGAAGAAGGCCCTCTGATGGGAGGCGACGCCCGGCGCACCGCCCTCTGGGGCATCGGCCTTGCGATGGTGTGCCTGGTGGCGCTCAACGCGGCGGCCACCTTCCTGCTTCGTGGCGTCCGGGTGGACCTGACCAGTGATGGCATGTACAGCCTGTCGCCGGGCGTGCGCCCGCAGCTGGCGCGCCTGGAGGAGCCGGTCCGACTGGAGCTCTACTGGAGCCAGGATGCGGGCGAGGCGGCACCGACCCTCCGGGCTCACGCCCAGCGCGTGCGCGAGTTCCTTGAGGCGATCACCGCCGAGGGTGAGGGCCTGCTGAGCCTGGAGTTCATCGATCCGGTCCCGTTCAGCGAGGCCGAGGATGCCGCGCGTGCCGCGGGCCTTTCGCAGTTGCAGGTGGATGGCGTGGGCACCGCACTCACGCTCGGCCTGGTGGCCCGCGGACCCACCGACAAGGTGCAGGCGCTACCCTACCTGAGTCCGGACCAGGATCCCTTCCTGGAGTACGAGGTGGCCAGTGCCATCGCCACCGTCGGCCGCGGAAGGAAGCCGACCATCGGCCTGCTGAGCACGCTGCCCTTCACGCCGCAATTCAACCCCACGAACCCCTCGGGCGGCGGGGTGCCGGTGTCCATCCAGCGCATGGAGCAGCTCTTCGACGTGCAGAGGATCGATCCCGAAGGAAGCGCAATTCCCGCCGGACTGGATGCACTGATGATCGTGCAGCCCCGCAACCTGCCCGATGCCATGCTCCGGGCGATCGACGGCTGGGTGCTCACGGGCAAGCCCACGATGGTGCTCTTCGATCCATGGTGCGAGACCGATCCCAAGGCCCGCTCCGAAGGGCTGGGCGGGAACAAGCCGGGCACCATCGCCAACCTGGGCCCCCTGCCCGCCGCATGGGGCTTCGCCATGCCCATGGACATGGTCGTTGGCGACCGCAAGGCGGCCACGCGCATCCAGGCCCGCACCATGGGGGGCAAGACCGTGCAACTGGACTACCTGCCCTGGCTGAGCCTGACCC
>JBILWQ010000315.1:0-2749 GCA_044369805.1 Phycisphaerales bacterium | reverse complement strand
TGTGGATCATGGTTTCCGTGGTTCGACGTGGCATGACACCCGCCTGGGCCCTGGCCTGCATGGCAGGCCTGATGCTGGTGAGCGTGGCCACCTGCGCACCGTGGATGCTGCGAAGCCGCGCGGCGGTGGAGCGGTTCAACGGCATGGATCCGGGCATCGCGTGGAAGCGGCTCGATCCGCCGTGGACGCCCGAAGCGATCGAGATCATGCGGGAACTGCCTGGATTTGCGCAGCAGGCGAACACGGCCTATCTGGGCAGCCTGGCCAAGCAGGCTGGTGCGGCACAGGTCGATGCCGCGGCCATCCGGAACTTCTTCGACCGCCGCTGGGGTTGCACGCCCGAGCCGCTGCCCGCCTGGTCGCTGGTGTCCTTCAAGGGTCCACTGGACTTCGCACTGGCCAATGACCTGCGCGGCGACGGAGGTTTCTCGCTTGCGGGGCTGGCCGATGCCGAGTCCGCCACGCCAGCCTTCTCGCTGGCCCGCCCCACTCACCTGCACCTGGTCAACCATGGATATGCCGTGGGCTGGGACGGAATCCGGCGGGATCCGGTCGGCTGGGCCCGGCTGGTTGTGGAGAAGTTGCGGCGATTCACCGACGGGATCACGCTGGGACTCTTCGCCAACGACTGGCCGCACGCGTGGCGACACATCCGCCAACCGATCGACGTTGCGGTGCCAGAGCGAGGCGATGCGCCAGCGTGGACCGTGCTCATGCTGGCCGTGCTGGGTGGTGGAGCGTGGCGGGCGTGGCGGTCCCCTGCGGGTGGCGTGCTGCTGGTGATGCTTGCCTACCGGCTGCTGGTGACCGTGGCCTTCTACGGCTATGCGCGGCACGCCGTGTCGATCGGCCCCGTCCTCTTCGGCCTGACCGGACTTGCCGTTCAGTGGCTGACCGATCGCGAACCGCTCAGGCGCCGGGCAAGCACGCTGCGACCGATGGCGATCGGAGCCGCCGTGATTCTGATGGGAAACGCGCTGCTCTGGGCCTGGCGGGCTCCGGCGTGGCTGGCGCAGGGGCCAAGGATCCGCGCCACGCCCGCATGGCACCCCGACGCATTCGAGGCCGTCGACGCGATCGCGCTTGAACCCCTGCCTGACTCAGCCCGCTGAACCGATCGCCTGCTCGCGCAACGCTTCTTGCTCGGTCACGACCTCGGCGGGAGCAGCCTGGACCAGTCGCTCAAGACGGGCTCGCTCCGAGGCTGGCACACGATCGATGACGCCCAGCTGCCGCCAGGTGTCCAGCAGCGAGCGCGCCTCGATGGCGGCCGAGACCTGCATGGCGTCGATGATCGGACGGCCCATGATCGCCTCGAGCTGCGAGGCGGAGTAGGTGGGGCGCACGGCGGCGGTGGACTGCGTTCCGTACTGGTTCAGGTTGCTGGCGAAGATGCCCGCCGCGCTCACGGGCAGGAAGTCCTCGTAGCGGAGGCCTTCCACCTGCGCATGACCCTGCGACACCAGCTCGTGGATGTCCCAGGTGTTCAGCGAACCGTGGGCGGCCATGCCGCGCGGCGTGGGCGCGTATCGCCCGAACACCAGTCCCTGCCGAAGGAGCTCGGGAAGCGTCTTGGGAAAGGCCGCGAAGGGCTTCGCGTACGCGATCTCGTAGGCGGCCGGATCGCGCCGCGGAAGCTCGGGATCGCGATCACGAATGGCATCCGCTTCCGCGAGGCAACGGTCGTACAGGGCGCGCCCGACGGGCGTGGTGGCGTAGAAGCGTTCCTCGATCTCGCCGAAGCGCGCCGTGTGCCCCGCCTGAGTCACCTGCCCGCCCGGCTCGATGAATCGCACGGGTTCGGTGAGGGCGCGATAGGCGTCCTGCCGCAGGAGCACCGGTGTGTCCTCGCTGGGACCCTCGGTGAAATCCTTGAAGCCCGAATGCTTGAGCTCCTGCAGCTGGAACGTCTCGCCGCGCAGCGTGCCCACGAGCGCAGCAACCAGGTCGGCGATCTCCGCCTCGGTGACCTGACTCGCCTGATACGCGTCGATCTGCGCGTGACTGAGGTGCCTGAAGTGCAGCCGAAGCCAGTCGCGGTCCGCGACGCGGGCGAGCCTTCCAAGGACCACGCTGGCCCGCCCCTCGAACGCCTTCTCGTCGATCTCGCCCAGGCACTTCCGCATGGCCGCCACGTACAGGTCCATGCAGAGGGTGTTGGGCGTGAGATGGTTCAGGTGGTGGGACTCGAAGCAGGCGATGTCGGCCGCGATCTTGAACCCGGCCCCCGAGAGGTCCTGGTACAGGCCCTGATCGCGGGCCTGGCCCGTCCACTTGAAGATGCGGGTGGTGCCCTCGCGAATGAGCGCCTCGGCATCGGCCTGCGAGAGTCCACCCTGCCGCTCGCACTTCTCGACCAGTTCGCGGGCCCGGTCGGAGAACACGGTGCGCTGGGCGAGCAGCCCCTCGATTCTCGCCTTCGTGGCGGGATCGAACCAGTCCGTCATGAGCAGCGAGGTGAACACGCGGTGCTCCGGGCGAAGCACCGAACGGAACGCGGTGGCGATGATGGGCTGGCTCTTGCCCCCCACGGCCGTCATGTCGTAGAAGTTGTGCGGCTCCATGGCGAAGCACGCGAAGAACCGGGCGATCCACCGGTACTCGTCGGGCCGTCCGATGCGGATGGCCCCGTGCCGCTCGCCGCTCGTGCGGTCGAGCTGCGCCTCGCTCACGGCGAAGCCCCGGTGCCGAAGGGCCACCAGCGCGCAGACCGCGGTGTTGCACGCCCGGTTCACCAGCAGGCTTCGGT
>JBILWQ010000259.1:0-3439 GCA_044369805.1 Phycisphaerales bacterium | reverse complement strand
TTCTCGGGATCCCCGAGCACCTCGTAGGCCTCTGCGCAGGCCTTGAACTCCACCTCCGCCTGCGTGTTGTCGGGATTGCGATCCGGATGCCACTTCATGGCCAGTCGCCGGTAGGCGCGCTTGATCTCCTCGCCGCTTGCGGACTTCTCGACGCCGAGGATCTCGTAGTAGCAGCGTTGGACGGTGGCCATGGCGGTTGGTGGAACGAGAAAGGGACCGGGCCGGGCACGAAGGCCGACCCGGTCCCTGGGTCAAAGTCCAGTGCGGATCAGTGAACGCTCTCCTCGACGGGGTCGGCCTCGTCCTTCAACTCGGTCACCAGCACGTCGGTGGTGAGCATGAGGCCGGCCACGCTGGCGGCGTTCTGCAGGGCGGTCCGTGCCACAAGCGCGGGGTCGATGATGCCGGCCTTGACCAGGTCCTGGTACTCGCCGGTGCCCGCGTTGTAGCCGAAGCCACCCTTGCCCTCGAGCACCTTCTCCACGGTGACGTCTCCGTCGACGCCCGCGTTGGTGGCGATCTGCCAGCAGGGGGTCCGCATGGCGTTGGCCACGATGTCGAAGCCGAACTTCTCGTCGCCATCGGCCTTCGCGCGTGCCTTCTGCACGGCCTCGATGGCCCGAATGAACGCCACGCCGCCACCGGGCACGTAGCCCTCCTTGGCGGCCGCGCGGGTGGCGTGGATGGCGTCATCCACGCGGTCCTTCTTCTCCTTGAGCGCCGTCTCGGTGGCCGCGCCGACGTTGATGACGGCCACGCCGCTGGTGAGCTTGGCGTGGCGCTCCATCAGCTTCTCGCGGTCGTAGTCGCTGGTGCTCTTGTCGTGCTGCGCCTTGATCTGGGCAGCGCGGGCCTCGACGTCCTTCTTCTTGCCGGCACCCTGGACCAGCACCGTCTCGTCCTTGCCCACCACCACGCGCTTGGCCGAGCCCAGCTCGTCCAGCTTCACGTCCTCCAGGTTGCGGCCGATGTCCTCGGCGAAGAAGGTGCCGCCGGTCAGCGTGGCGATGTCGCCCAGCATGGCCTTGCGACGATCACCGAAGCCAGGGGCCTTCACCGCGCACACCTGCAGCACCCCGCGCAGGCGGTTGACCACGAGCGCCGCGAGGGCCTCGTTCTCCACCTCCTCGGCGATGATCAGCAGGGGCTTGCCGGCCTGGGCCACCTTGTTGAGCAGCGGCAGCAGGTCGGCCAGGTTCGAGATCTTCTTCTCGTAGATGAGGATGAGGGGATTGTCGAGGGTGCACTCGCCCCGCTTGGGATCGGTCATGAAGTACGGGCTCAGGTAGCCCTTGTCGAAGCTCATGCCCTCGACGTACTCAAGGGTGGTCTCGGCGGTCTTGCCTTCCTCCACCTCGACCACGCCCTCGGCGCCCACGCGATCGATCGCCTCGGCGATGAGCTTGCCCAGGTGAGCGTCGTGGTTGGCGCTCACGGTGGCGATCTTCTCCAGATCGGCGCGGCCGCGGCACTTCTCGGCCATGTCGATGATGGCGGTTCCCGCCGTATCGGCCGCGGCGTTCACGCCGCGCTGCAGGGCCACGGGGTTGGCGCCGCTGGCCACGTACTTCAGGCCGCCGTTGAAGATGGCGGCGGCGAGCACGGTGGCGGCGGTCGTGCCGTCACCCGCCACGTCGGCGGTCTTCTTGGCCACCTGATGCACCAGCTTGGCGCCCATGTTCTCGAAGGGCTCCGGCAACTCCACGTCCTTGGCCACGCTCACGCCGTCCTTGGTGACGGAGGGGCTGCCGAACGACTTCTGCACCACCACGTTGCGGCCGGTGGGGCCCATGGTGACGGCGACGGCCTGGGCGATCTGGTCCACGCCCCGCTTCAGCTCCGCCTGCGCGGCGGCCTTGAACTTCATCTGCTTGACGCTCATTGGGTCATTCCTTTCGGGGTGCGGCTCAGCCTTCGATCAGGCCCAGCAGCTCGTTCTCGCGAACGATGATGTGCTTGACGTTCTTGATCTCGATCTCGGTGCCGGCGTACTTGCCGAACACCACGGTGTCGCCCTTCTTCACGAGCGGCTCCTGCCGCTTGCCGTTGTCCATGAGCTTGCCGGGCCCGATGGCCACGACCTTGCCCTGCATGGGCTTCTCCTTGGCGCTCTCGGGCAGGAACAGGCCGCTGGAGGTCTTGGTCTCGGCATCGAGGGGCTTGACCAGGATGCGGTCTTCGAGGGGTCGGACGGTGGTGGACATGGTGTGATCTCCTGTTCTCGTTGGGTTGTTCGGGGAATGAATCAGTGGTCGTGGCCGTGGTGGCCGCCGGCGGGGGCCTCGTCCTTGGGCTTGGGGGCCTCGGTCACGATGCAGTCGGCGGTGAGCAGCAGGCCCGCCACGCTGGCGGCGTTCTGCAGGGCGCAACGGTCGACCTTGGCCGGCGTGAGCACGCCCTGGTCGATCAGGTCGCCGTAGGTGCGGCTGAGCGCGTTGAAACCGTCGCTGCCCTTCATGTCGGCCACCTTGCTGACCACCACGGAACCCTTCTCGCCGGCGTTCTCGGCGATGGTCCGCAGGGGCATCGACAGGGCCTCGATCACCGCGTCGAAGCCGAAGGCCATGTCGCCCTCGACGCCCGCGCGGGCCTTCTTCAGCGCTGGAATGCAGCGGATGAAGCTGGTGCCGCCGCCAGCGACCACGCCCTCGGCCACCGCGGCTCGGGTGGCGTGGAGCGCGTCCTCCACGCGGCCCTTCTTCTCCTTGAGCTCGGTCTCGCTGCTGGCGCCGACCTTGATCTGCGCCACGCCGCCAGCCAGCTTGGCCAGCCGCTCCTGCAACTTCTCGCGGTCGTAGTCGCTGTCGGTGTTCTCCATCTCGGCGCGGATCTGCTCGCAGCGATCCTTGATCGCGCGGGTGCTGCCGGCGCCCTCCACGATGGTGGTGTTGTCGGCGTCGATGCTCACCTTCTTGGCCTGGCCGAGCTGGGCGATGGTGACCTTGTCCAGGTCCACGCCCAGGTCCTTCATGATGGCCTGGCCGCCCGTCAGGATGGCGACGTCCTCGAGCATGGCCTTGCGGCGGTCGCCGTAGCCCGGGGCCTTCACGGCGCACACGTTGAGCACGCCGCGCATCTTGTTGATCACCAGGGTGCTCAGGGCCTCGCCGGTCACGTCCTCGGCGATGATGACGAGCGGTCGCTTGGTGTCCATGACCTTCTCCAGGAAGGGCACCAGCTTGGTGATGCTGTCGATCTTGTCCTCGTACACCAGCACCAGCGCCTTGTCGAAGTTCACCGTCATCTTCTCGGTGTCGGTGACGAAGTTGGCGCTCAGGTAGCCGCGGTCGAACTGCATGCCTTCGACCACGTCGACCACGGTCTCGAGGCCCTTGCCCTCCTCGACCGTGATCACGCCATCCTTGCCCACCTTGTCGAAGGCGGTGGCCATCATCTTGCCCACCTCCGCGTCGGTGTTGGCGCTGATGCTGGCCACGGA
>JBILWQ010000110.1:0-6599 GCA_044369805.1 Phycisphaerales bacterium | reverse complement strand
GGCGATGCCGCCCTTCACGGAGGCGACAGGCTTGGCCATGCCGGCGATCTGCTCGGTGGCCAGCGTGACGGCCTTGCGGATGCCGCGCACTAGGGCATTGGCCTCGGCGCCGCTGGCGATGTACTTCAGGCCGCTGCGGAAGATGGCCTCGGCAAGCACCGTGGCGGTGGTGGTGCCGTCGCCCGCGTCATCGCTGGTCTTGCTGGCGGCTTCCTTGACCAGCTTGGCGCCCATGTTCTCGACCTTGCAGCGAAGCTCGATCTCCTCGGCCACGCTCACGCCGTCCTTGGTCACGGTGGGGCCGCCCCAGCTCTTGTCGAGCACGGCGTTGCGGCCGCGGGGGCCCAGGGTGCTCTTCACGGCGGCGGCCAGCTTCTCCACGCCGGCCAGAAGGCCCTTGCGGGCATCGGTGTCGAACGAGAGTTCCTTCGCGGACATGGGTTTCTCCTGATGCAGTCAGTTGGAATTGCAGATCGGCGTCAGCCCGGATGTCGGGCGAAGCGGGGAGGAGATCAACTGGCGTGCCAATCCTGGGTGATCAAACGTGCGGTCCACCGGATTCCCTTGAAAGTGGCGCCAGGATGGGTCGCTTTTGAAATGCCTCAAGATTCTTTCCAGAATCAACTTGCGCAATGATCGGGCCCATGGATTCGAGCCGCGTCAAAGAGTCCGGTAAGTTCAATGACAGTTGGGTCACCACCCGGATCACGGAGCCCCCGGGTGCTGCCAAGTCGGCAGCGGGCTCACGATTCCGAGAGCATCTCTTCGAGACGGGGGGCAGGCTTCATGAGTCCCCGGGCCACCAGCCACGCATGTGAAGCCATGTAGGCGGAGCCCAGCAGCAGCACCGCCCCAAGGGCCAGGGATGAAGCCAGCAGGATGCCCGAGGTGACGGTTTGCCAGTTGGAATCCCTGTTTCGAAGCCAGAACCCCGCAAGGCTGGCGACCACGGCCATGGCAGCGACCGTGTTGATCACCCGAAGCGAGCTCCGCACGGCCTGGGCCTCACTGAACGTCTGCGATCGGCGCCCGGCAATGCCCACAAGCACGGCGTAGGCCGCAAGCGCCACCGCCATGCCGGGAAGTTGCGGGGCCAGCCCGATCCAGGGCAACGCGGAACGCCAGATGTCCGGAAGGAAGGGTGCCTGGAAGGCCGCCGCGGCTGCGCCTGCCGCCGCCAGGCTCCACGCCCACAGCCCCACCATGAGCAGACTTCGCCACCGACCCATCTCTGCGCGAAGTGGCGCTTCGCTTGGGCCGGTGCAGACCTGCGTGGCCAGGGCGGCCGCGGCCAGGATCACCGCCGAGATGGCCCAGCCCCAGAAGCGCAGGCGATGGGAGAAGCCCTCGGACATGCCGGTGAGCATGGAGGTCATGGAAAGCAGGGGGGCAGCCAGCTGGGCGACCACGCAGGCCAGTTCGCTCATGCCCAGCGTGAGGACCAGCAGGGCCACGCGCATCGGACGCCTCAGGGCCGCCGCCGCCCGCTGTCCTGGATCGGTGCTGGCCGCCAGCGAGATGACGATGGGAAGGCCGCATTCCGGGCAGCGCGCCAGGGCCGCCAGGCCACGAAGCTGGTAGCGACATCGCACGCAGGTCAGTGACATTTCCACGCGGCTCACGCCTCGAGATTACGCTTGCCCGGATCGCTCGCGGAGGATCGACGCATGGATCTGCCAGCCTCGCACGCCATCGACCCGCTCGCCCGACCCGCCGTGGTGCTGCTGTCGGGCGGCCTGGACAGCGCCGTCACGCTGGCCTGGATGGTCTCGCGGGGCTTCCGCTGCACCGCGCTGAGCCTGGACTACGGTCAGCGTCATCGACACGAGCTGGCGTGCGCTGCCCGGGTGGCGGCCGCGACCGGCGCGGTGGAGCACCGTGTGGCTCGCATCGATCTGGGGGCCTTTGGCGGCAGCGCCCTGACCGCGGCCATGGCGGTGCCCAAGGATCGTGACGTGGAGCACGCCCGCGACATTCCCGTGACCTACGTGCCGGCGCGGAACGCGGTGTTCCTGACCATGGCCATGGGTCTGGCGGAGACCCTGCATGCCCGCGACCTGGCCATCGGGGTCAATGCGCTGGACTACAGCGGCTATCCGGACTGCCGGCCCGAGTTCGTGCAGGCCTTCGAGCGGATGGCCAACCTGGGCACGAAGGCCGGGGTGGAGGCGGCGGCACGCGGCGAGTCGTGGTTCCGCGTGCATGCGCCGCTGCAGACCATGACCAAGGCGCAGATCGTTCGGCTGGGAGCGCAGCTGCAGGTCGATTTCGGCATGACCAGCAGCTGCTACGACCCCGCCCCGGATGGACGGCCCTGCGGGCACTGCGACGCCTGCCTGCTTCGCGCGAAGGGATTCGCCGAGGCCGGGACCCGGGATCCGGTCACCCGCTGATCACACGTCGAGGTTCTTCACCTCGAGCGCGTGCTTCTCGATGTAGCCGCGGCGCCGCTCCACGTCCTCGCCCATCAGCACCGAGAACAGGGCATCGGCATTGCTGGCCTGGTCCCAGGTCACGCGAAGCAGCGTGCGGCGAGCGGGATCCATGGTGGTGTCCCACAGCTGCACGGCTTCCATCTCGCCCAGTCCCTTGAAGCGCTTCACCTCGATCCCGCGGCGGCCCACCTCATGCAGCTTCTGCAGGATGCTGGGCGTGTTGGGCACCTCCACCGTCTCGGCGGGCTTGCCCTTCTCGCCATCGACCACCCACGCGAAGCGGGTCGGCAGCTTCTCGCCGGTGACGCTTTCCTGCTGCACCAGCGTCCAGTCCGCGGCGGCGATCCCCACCCGGGAGAGCTGCTCCAGCAGGCGCTCGATCTCGCGGTTCTCGTGAAGCACGCGAAGGGTGGCGCGCTTCGCGGCTTCCACCTCGGTGCCCGCGGCGCCCACGTCGACCAGCGTCAGGCCGAGCGCCTTCACGCGGTCGGCCGCGGCCGCTTCCGAGTGGAACAGCTCATCGCCGTCGCGCCAGGCCAGCTGCCAGCCGGGCAGGCGGCCCTTGCCCTCGGGATCGGCCTCCCGAGAGGCCAGCAGCCGCGGGAACTCGATGCCGCGGTACAGGCTGATGCGGGCCAGTTCCTCGAGACGGTTCAGGTCGCGGATGAGGCGCCGCAGCGGCTCGCCGGTGATGGTGGTCGCCGTGCCGCCCTTCGCATCGCGCAGCAGCAGCGTGGCGTTGGCGCGAAGCGCCAGGTCCACCAGCACCTCGTTCATGCGCTGGTCGTTGAGCACGTATTCCACGCTCTTGCCGCGCGCCACCTGGTACAGCGGGGGCTGGGCAATGAACACCTTGCCGCCGCGGATGAGGTCGGGCATCTGCCGGAAGAAGAAGGTGAGCAGCAGCGTGCGGATGTGGCTGCCGTCCACGTCGGCGTCGGTCATGATGATGACGCGTCCGTAGCGCAGCTTGCTGGCGTCGAAATCCTCGCCGATGCCGCACTGCAGGGCCTGGATGAGCGTGCGGATCTCCTCGAAGGCAAGCACCTTGTCCAGGCGGGCCTTCTCGACGTTCAGCAGCTTGCCGCGCAGCGGCAGGATGGCCTGGTGCACGTGGTCGCGGCCGCCCTTGGCGCTGCCGCCTGCGGAGTCGCCCTCGACGATGAACATCTCGGTCCTCTCGACCTCATTGCTGCTGCAGTCGGCCAGCTTGTGCGGCATGCCGCCGCTGTCGAGCGCGCCCTTGCGCTTGATCAGTTCGCGCGCCTTGCGGGCGGCCTCGCGGGCCTCGGCGGCCAACTTGGCGCGATTCACGATCAGCTTGGCGTCCGAGGGATTCTCCTCGAGCCACGCGCCGAGCTGTTCGGTGATGGCGGCGCTGACGAAGGGCTCCACCTCGGGGTTGAGCAGCTTCTCCTTCGTCTGGTTGTTGAAGGTGGGGTTGCGCAGCTTCACGCTGACCACCGCGGTCAGGCCCTCGCGAAGGTCGTCGCCCGTGGGCACGAAGTCCTTCTCCTTGAAGAGGCCCATGCGCTTGCCATAGCCGTTGATGGCCACGGTGAGCGCCTTGCGGAACGCGGTCACGTGGGTGCCGCCATCGCGGTTGGGAATGTTGTTGCCGAAGGCGAGCAGGTTCTCCGCCATGGCGTCGGTGTACTGCAGGGCGATGTCGGCCCGCATGCCGGTGTCGGCGTCGTCGCGCCGGATGGCGATGACGGGGCTGCTGGTGGCCTTGCTCGCGTTCAGGTGCTTCACGTAACCGGCCAGGCCGGTGTCGTCGAAGAAGGTCTCGTCGCGCACCTTGCCGCCCGCGTCCACGCGCTCGTCGAGCAGCCGGATGCGCACGCCGGGATTCAGGTAGGCCAGTTCCCGCAGCCGGTGCTGCAGGATCTCGTAGCGCAGGTTGGTGTCCGGGAAGATCTCCGGGTCGGGCCGGAAGCTGATGCGGGTGCCGCTGCCGGCGCCCTGTCGCTGCTCCACCCTGTGCAGGGGTTCGCTCACGGTGCCGCGCTCGAAGCCGATGCGGTGCAGCGTGCCCTGCTTGAGCACCTCGACCTCGGTCCATTCGCTGAGCGCGTTCACGCACTTCACGCCCACGCCGTGCAGGCCACCGGACACCTTGTACGCGCCGCCGTCGAACTTTCCGCCCGCGTGGACCTCGGTCAGGATCACTTCCACTGCCGGGCGGCCGTTGATGGCCGGGTTCTCGTGCTTCATGGGGTCCACGGGCATGCCGCGGCCGTCGTCGGTCACGGTGCAGCTGCCGTCCACGCCGAGCACCACGGTGACGCTGGTCGCGTAGCCCGCCATGCACTCGTCGATGGCGTTGTCCACGCACTCGTACACGAGATGGTGCAGCCCCTCGAGGCCGGTGCCGCCCACGTACATGCCCGGACGCTTCCGGATGGCCTCCAGCCCCTCGAGGACCTGGATGTTTTCGGAGGTGTACTTGGTGTCTTCCGCGCTCTCGGAGGCGGTGGACTTGGCTGACTTGGTCATGCTGGACACGGCGTGGTTGGGGCTCTTGGGGGCCGCGGTGGCGGGCCTGGTGCGGGGGTCCGGAAAGCGGCCTTGCGGGACCGCTTGCGGCAAGACCGCATTCTAGTCGAAACCGCGTGAAACAGCCGTGGAAATCGCCCTTTGTCTCCCGAGATTTCCGGTGGATTTTCAGGGTTCCTCAGGGTCCGTGTCACATGGCTTGGCGAATGGCCACGTAAAGTGTGAAGGCGGTCCGGAACACGGTCCGATCCAAGCAACGCAAGGCAGGTCCAGCCCGATGCGCGAGCACGAACCCAAGGCCACATCGCTCGATGGATTCATCAGCGGCGCCCATCGCCTCTCCCGGCGAGGCTTCCTGGCGTTCGGCACGCTGGCGGCCGTGGGTTGCGCCTCCTCGGGGGTCAGGACAAGCCGGACGCCCGACCTGCCGGACCGGGTGCTGCAGGTTCCGCCGCCCAAGCCCGTCGTCTGTCCGCCGGTGATCCCCAGCAAGCACAGCGATCTCGGGGTGGTCCTCGATCGGTCGGTGTGGAGTCGCGGCGTTCCTGACCGCAGCAAGCTGAATCCCATGCTGCCGGTGCGCTACATCACCCTGCACCATGATGGCCTCGATGCGTTCCTGGCCACCGACCAGTACAGCACCGCCGATCGCATCGAGCTCATTCGAGTGGGCCATCGCGGCCGTGGTTGGGCTGACATCGGCTACCACTATGTGGTCGACCGGAATGGCCGGGTGTGGGAGGGTCGGGACATGAAGTGGCAGGGGGCCCACGTGCAGGGGCGCAACGAGGGGAACATCGGGGTGCTCTGCCTGGGGAACTTCGAACTCCAGAGCCCCAGTGACAAGCAACTCGAGGCAACCGAGCAGATCCTCTCCTGCCTCATGCAGAAGCATCGGGTTCCGCCCAGTCGGGTGCTCAGTCACCGCGAATGGCCGGATGCCAGCACCGCCTGCCCGGGCAAGGTGCTGCAGCGGGAATTCGTGCGCATGCGGCGCACGGAACTCAGCCGTCTGGCCATTCCCGACGACGGAACCGCCCTGGTCTGAGACTGATCAGGAGGCTGGTGGGGGCCCCGGCGGCGCGGGTGCATCTCGCGCGGCGGAAGCGCGGTTGGCCCGCGCGCGGCGATCATCGGCCTGCAGCCGCCGCTGGAAGTCCGCATCGCCCGCCTCCTGCCGGTTCAGCAGTCGCCACAGCGCCCAGGCCAGCACGCCGAAGGCCAGGAAGGTGAGTGCCGCTTTCATGACGCCAGTGTGCCGGGACCGGAGGCAAATGAAAAGGGGCCGCCACCCCCGTTGGGTGGCGACCCCTTGAAAGGGCGAGAGGATGTCCGTGCGTCACTTGCGGCGACGCGCGGTGAGCAGGCTGGCCGCGCCGATCAGCGCCGTAGCGCCCGGGGCGGGCACGGCCTCGATGGTGAACTCGTTGTAGAAGGGCTCGCGGTTGCCGCCGGGACCCATGTTGGAGGCGTAGAGCGAGAAGCGAGAGAGGGCACCCGACACGTTGATCACGGCCGAGTAGGTGCCGGTGCCATCGCGGTCGTTGGCCTCCACGGTGACCGTGGTGGCCGTGGTCTGCGTGAACGTCCAGTACATGGCTTCCGTGCCGTAGCCGAAGCCGACATTCGTGCCGTTGACCGTGACGAGGGCGTTGCCGCCGTTGT
>JBILWQ010000314.1:0-2768 GCA_044369805.1 Phycisphaerales bacterium | reverse complement strand
GAGGATCCCGGCAATGGTTCCTGAAACCCACGCAGCGGATCGGGTCACTCGGCGAAGGCGATCCGGCAGCGTTGATCCCACGAAGAACAGCCACGCCGCCGCCCCCCAAGCCACAACCCAGAGCACGGCCGCCAGCGTGAATCGGCTGCGCACTCCGAGCAGGTGCCACCAGCCAGCCACGTCCTCCAGCAGCAGGCCTCCACCACGGTCGAACCGATCCTTGACCAGTGATCGGGCATGAGCCAGATTCGCCTGAAGCCCGTCATCGCCAGGCATGAGTCGCTGTGCCCGCAGGTAGCTGCCAATCGCCTCGCCTGTTTGCCCCGCCTGCAACTGCGCGTTGCCCAGATTGAACAGCAGCGCGCCGTTCACGCTGCCGGCATCCACGGCCTGTCGGAACCGATTCGCCGCCTGAAGAAACTGCTCGCGTGCCGCCGCCGCGTCACGCGCCTGCAACTCCATGCCGCGGTCGTAGGCGGCTTGCGCGGCCATGATGCCCTCGAGTGTCTGTGCAGCCGACGGCAGGGCCACAAGCAGGGCGACCAGCAGGGCAAGGCCGCACCGGTTCATGAGGTCACCTCCAGCACATCCGCCTTCCGGCGCTGCCAGCCCAGACGGTCCAGGCGCGGCAGCATGGCGAGTGCCTGTCGACGAAGATCGTCTGCCCGGCCACCACGATCGGGCGCGAAGGCCGCTCGCTCGCCCTGGGCCAGCAAGGCGTCCAGTTCCGTGGCCAGTGATGCATCAACGCCGGCCTCGTGGGCCAGCCGAAGCGCCTGGGTTCGCGTGATCGTTCCTCGTCCATGGGATGTGCGGTCCGCGATGAAATCGCACAAGGCCGACGAGACGGTTGCGGCGTCGGCGGCGGACTCCATGGCAGCCCGGGCGGTGCGGGCCGCTGCCAGCGACCGCGCCAGGCCGACATCGGCGGCGAGTCGGTCACGCCGCCGGGCAAGCACCAGGGCAGCCAACGCAAGGGTTGGCGGCAACGCGAGCAGGGCCGCCGAGCCCAGGCCAGGCACCATGCGCTGGTCCGCCAGCAGGGCCTCGGAAGGAGCGACATTCGCCACCACGCCGCCCTCGACCTCCGTGAGTCGGGTGATCTGTGACGGCCTCTCGGGGCTGGCGATGTCCGCGACGGTCGCCTGGGTACCCAGCCGCTCCGATGGGCTGACCTGGATCGGGATGGGCTGCGAGCGGACGACCCGATACTCACCCTTGACGGGATCGAAGAAGGCGAACTCGATCGGCGGAATCTGGTTCACATCCACCGAGTTCGGCCGGATGCTCTGCGTGAACGTCTTGGTGCCGCCATCGACCGTGCCCGCAAGCGGATCGGAGGGCACGCGGAATCCGCCGCCCAACGAAGCCTGGTCGATCAGCGGTGGCTGCAGGGTCTTCAGCTCGATGCCACCGCGGCTGAGGTCGGTGATGGCCACGGAGAGGGTGATCGGATCACCCACCGCCACCTGTGCCGGCTTCGCTGCGGCACGGATGGCGAAGTCACCCACGGCCCCGCGGAAGGCGGCGGGTCGGCCCGCCTCGGGCACCGCTCGGGCCTCGATGGAGATGGAGCCCAGTTCGGCACGCACGGGCCGCACCCCGCTGAGCGAGAGTTCCGGCGATCCGAAGAAGTCCCGGCCCACGCTCACGCCAGTGGGGTACCGCCAAGAGACCTCCACGGTGCCCGGATCAAGCGGGCCCGGCCGCGCCGGGGAGAAGACCTGAGAAAGTTCGTAGACCAGCCAGGTCTTGCCGTCGATGCGTTCCTCGCGGCCGACCGGGCGGCGGTTCGATTGGGAGAGTTCACGGAGCCGGGGCTCGAAGGCGCCCCATTGGCACGAGGCGCCGTCGAGCAGCCGCCACATCTGCGCCTCATCGAGCTGGACGCCATGCTGCGGACTGGTGAATGGGCGCACCATGACGCGCAGGGTGAGTTCCACGCTCTGGCCCACCCATGGACTGGGCGGATCCGAGGCGAGCTCGAGCTTGAGCAGGTCACCCTTCGAGGCGCTGGAGACGGTGACTCGCTCGTTGGGGCTTCGCCACCTGCGCGATGCGCTCTTCACCTCGACGGTGGGCAGGGTCAGGGTTCCCTCGCGGCGTGGGACCATCAGCACCTGCCACGTCAGTGTGGTGCGCGTGGTGGAGCGACCATTGACGCTCTGACGCATCTCCATCCGCTGAGGCGATGGATCCACCTCGCAGGAGAAATCCGGCGATTCGGCCACCACGGGAATCGCATCGGCTTCGGCGTTGCTCACCTCGACCTGCATGACCATCGGCGATCCGACCCACCCCTCTCGCGAGGGCAGGTGGAACTCCACGCTCTGGGCTCGGGCCGCATGGGCGGCCAGCAGGAGGGCAAGGATGGTGGCGATGGCTCGCATGGGGAAACTCAAGCCTATTACCAGTCACGGTCGACGGGTGTTGGCCGGGCTTGGCCGGCGGCCTGCCGCTTCTGGGCGTTGCGCTCCTTCTCCTTGTCGCGGACCATCTGCAGCAGCCGATCCGCCTGCTCCCGGTCCACGTTGGGGGTCTTGCCCTGCGCCTGCTCGCGTGTGGCGGCAGGTTGCTGGTCCTGGGGCTGCTGCTGGTTCTTCTGGTCCTGCTTCTGCTGCTGGTCCTGGGGCTGCTGCTGGTTCTTCTGGTCCTGCTTCTGCTGCTGGTCCTGGGACTGCTGCTGGTTGTTCTGATCCTGCTTCTGCTGCTGATCCTGGGACTGCTGCTGGTTCTTCTGATCCTGCTGCTTCTGCTGCTGATCCTGG
>JBILWQ010000041.1:0-10117 GCA_044369805.1 Phycisphaerales bacterium | reverse complement strand
ATGCGGGCATGCCGGACGCGGAGCGGACGGCAGCGCGACTTCATGCGGGCATGCCGGACGCGAAGCGGACGGCAACGCGGCTTCATGCGGGCATGCCGGACGCGGAGCGGACGGCAGCGCGACTTCATGCGGGCATGCCGGACGCGAAGCGGTCCTTTCAACCTGACGATCACGCGATCCCAAGGACCGAATCAAGGCTCCCGGCCACGACATCCGCCCGGGCCGCGACCGTCGCCCGATGCACGACCTCCGTGAAGCACACGAATCGCTCGCAGGCACCCAGTTCGCGCACCCGCCAGTCGGTCATGCCGTCGCCCACCATGATGCGAGGCCGCCCCAGTCCCGCCGCCTCGATCGCGGTGGCCTTGCCGCTGTCCACGGCGCAGGGTGAGGCGGCAGGATCAAGTTCCAGCAAGCCACCGGCGGTCGGCCGCAGGCGGTTGGCGATCACGTGCGATCGTCGGAGTCCAAGCCGCTCGATCACGGGTTCGACCCACTCGTGGAAACCGCCACTGACCACCCAGACACGCTCGCTCATCACGGCCAGGCGATCGCGGCCGCTCCAGACGCTCGGTGCGAAGCGGCTCGCAAGCCGTTCGACCAGCGGTGGCAGAAGCGCGGGCCGCAGGGCCAGCATGGCAAGCCGTTCGGTCAGGCTCTGGTGGATGCTCATGCGTCCGTCCATGCCCATGGCGGTGATCTCGCGGATGCGGGCCAGGCGGACTGGACGATCGGCATCACCCTCCAGCGCGAGCTCCGCCAGCTCGTCCAGGGCCTCCGCGGCGACCAGCGTGCTGTCGAAGTCGAAGATCCAGGTGGGGCCGGGCCTCATGCCGGCTGCTCCACGTCGCGGAACATGAACCACGCGGCCCCGGCCAGGCAGAGCCCTGCCCACAGGAAGTTCAGCGTGATCCGTTCCCGCATGTAGGCCAGGGCGAACACGGCGAACACGGCCATGGTGATGATCTCCTGCATCACCTTCAACTGCTGCAGCGAGAAGCCGGACTGCTGGAAGCCGATCCGGTTGGCGGGTACCTGAAGGCAGTACTCGAAGAAGGCCACGCCCCAGGACGCCACGACCGCGATCCACAGGGGCTTCGCCCTCAGGTCCCGCAGATGGCCATACCAGGCGTAGGTCATGAAGACATTCGAGCCGACGAGCAGCAGGGGGACGCGGATCCAGTCCATGACCCAAGGGTAGGGAACTGGCGATGGACCCCAAAACGACAAGGCCTCCCCGCGTCAGGGGAGGCCTTGTGCGTCATTCGTTCGAATCGTCAGCGGCTCAGTGAGCCTTGTCCTTCTGGAACACCCACACGATCACGAACAGGGCGATCAGGCCGACCAGGCCGTTGCTGCCGAGCTGGGTGATGAAGGACATCAGGTTGGTGGTCACGCTGTTGAAGAAGGGGACGTTGTTGCCGAACAGGATCTGCACCATCACGCCGACGGCCACGAACAGCACGGCCACGTCCACGAACTCGCGAATCCAACCCTTCACGACCTTGAAGCTTTCCATTCGCTGATCTCCGTATGTGCGGGGCGCTCCCGCCTTGCTTGGTGTGCCTCGGCTCCGCCGAGCGGCGGGGCAGGCGACCCACGCGGGCCGCTGCACAGGCCCTGTTTCGGCTGAAAGGGACCGGAAACCGCAGAAATGCGTGGGGCGCCATGCGCAAATGCCGGAAATCTGGCCAAAATCGCGGCGTCCACGGCTGGCCGACCTCGCCGAAGGCCCAAATCTCCGGTCAGTTCGAGGCTTGCGCCGTCAGCGGGCCGCCGGGGGCCTGCGTCGTCTGCAGCCCGGCAAGGAGCCGACGCGGCAGTTCACGGGTCGGCTCGCGGCTCGCTGCCTCTCGGAGCATCCGCTCGGCTTCGGTCTGGTCGCCTCGCTCCAGGGCCGCGACGCCCAGAAGCAGCCATCCGTCGCACCGCTCCGGGCGGCACTGCGTCAGCACGCGGCCAGCCTCGCTCATGCGCGTCGCATCGCCCAGACGCATGGCGGCCATGCCGAGGATGGAGGCGTTCCGGCCATCGGCATCCACCTGGTCGCGCAGCGTGAGCATGAGATCGCGGGCTTCCCGGGCGCGGTCCAGCATCAGCAGGCAGCGTGCCCGCATGCGCACCAGGTCCGGGCGACGGTTCTCGCCGGCCAGAGCCTCGTCATCGAGAGCCGTCACGCATGCGGCCCAGTGGCCCTGCTCGAAGTGGTTGTGGGCGATCTCCTCGGCCAGCATGCCGGCCTTGGAGGCATCGGTGCGAAGCCGTGCCGCGGCGAGCCAGTGCTCGCGATCGCACAGGTCGCCGCGCTGACCCGCCAGGTCGGCGCGCACCCGATCGAGGACCGGGCTGAACTCGAACGACTTGGCGACCGCGTCAAGCCTGGCCTGAGCGGCATCGAACTTGCCGGCGGCCACCAGCGTCTCGCATTCCGCGGCCACGTACTGCAACTGCGAAGGCTCGAGCGAGGCCGCCTTGGCGTATTCCGCCGCCGCCTGGTCGAGTTCGCCCCATCGCTGGTGCACGATGCCGAGGTAGTAGTGCGGTTCCGCCGCTTCCGGCGAGAGTTCCGTGGAACGCACGAAGCACTCGCGGGCCAGGTCGACCCGCTTCATCTCGAGCAGGATCCGGCCGCGAAGCAGCTGGTAGCCGCCGTCCTTCGGGAATCGGGTGATCGCCTTGTCCACGTGCTGCAGCGCAGGCTCGAATTGCCCGGCATGGAAGGCCTGGAGCGCCTGGTCGAACACCACCTGGGCATTGGCCCGGTCGAACCGGTCGCGGGCGTCGTTGCGGACCTGCTGCGAATGCGGCGTGCCGCAGGCGGTCAGGGCCACCGCCGTCACGATGATGGCCGTGATCCTCATGGTGCGTTCTCCGTCGTCGAGGAGGCGGGCATGGCCGGTTCCGGTGCGGCCCGCTCCGGCGAGGGCACACCCTGGGGAAACCCGAGGACGGTGCCGTTCTTGCGGATGTAGTCGGGGAGCAGGTCGAGCGAATCGAGTCGGGTGCGCCAGGCTCCGGTGTTGTCCGCCCGGATGTCCTCTCGAAGCTGGAGCATGCTGGGGCTGTTGGGGGCCACCCGAAGCGCCTGATCGGCGTACAGGGCGGCCGTGTCCCGGTCGCCCGAGCGCCAGGCATCCATGGCCCGCAACTGGTAGTTCCCGGCGATCTGGGCGTGCGAGAAGGGCAGGAGTCCGGCTCGAGCCCCGGCCTGCACGGCATCGATGACCTTGAGGGCCTTGTCGCCATCCAGGTCGCTCTTGGGATCCTGCACGATGGTTGGCGTGACCAGGAAGATCACCTCCTGGCGCACGGTCTTGTCGGCCTGGCCACTGAAGGCGCCGGGCGCGATGTCGCCCAGCACGGGGATCTGGCGGTTCGTGGTGACGGAGTCCTCGCGGAAGAGACCGCCAAGCACGATCGTCTGTCCGCTCTTCACGCGCACGTTGGTCCGGAGTTCCTGGGTGGTCTGGTTCGGGATCTGGACATCTCCGGTCCCGGAGCCCGTGCCGCCCGTGACCGACTTCACGTTCTTGTACTCCGCGTTGATGATCGAAGGGTTCAGCTCCATGCGCACCATGCCGTCCGGACTGATGAAGGCACGGAACGTCAGCTTGATCCCGGTGTCGATGTACTGCACTTCCTGGGTGGTGCTGGTCTGCGTCTGCGTGGTGGACAGGTAGCCCACCTTCGCGCCGATGTTCACCTGGGCCTTCTGCCGATTCAGCACGGTCACGGTGGGTCGGGCCAGCACCGTGGTGTTCTTCACCTGGTCGAGCATCTGCAGGAACACCGCGACGTCGTTGCTCACCACGCCCATCTTCAGGGTCGGATCGGCCTCGGTGGTGGGAAAGAGCGAGGCGGTGTTCGCCGTCGAGGGCACCGGATCGGGATAGGTTCCGGCGCTGTTGAGGCTGTTGTTCTTGAGGCCGTTGAAGGCAGCCATGGGTCCGCCTGTCACCTGCGCGAAATCGATCTTGCCCACCAGCGAGATGTCCAGCCCGAAGGCGTCCTCCTCGCTCACGTCCGTGACCAGCACCGTGGCCTCCACGCGCACCTGCTGCGGCTGCACGTCCGAGTCGGTCAGCACCTTCGCGGCTTTCTCGATCACGTCGGGGAAGTCGTTCACCAGCACGCGTGTGGCGAAGGCGTAGGTGTCGCTGCCGCCATCGGCGATCGTTGGCTCGAAGCCCTCCTTGACCTTGCCAAGGGAGACGGCGTTGCCTCCCTCGCTGAGCAGCGGCTTGACCAGTGCCAGTGCGTCGTCGGGTGCCAGGAACTGCAGGGTGAAGACGCGCGGTTCTCGTCGCATCTTGGCCTTGTCCATCGCGTCCTTCTCGGCTCGCGTGTAGACCATGATGAACGGCCCCTGGCGTTCCCACACGAAGCCATTGACCGTCAGGAGGGCATCCAGAGCCTGGTCGATGGGAACGTCGTACAGGCTCACGCTGACCTGGGCCTTCACCTTCTCGCTCGCCACGATGTTCATGCGGCTCTTGATGCTCAGCAGCTCGAGCAGCTTGGTGATCTCGATCCCCTGCGCGGCCAGGGAGACGGTGCCATGCTCGGAGACCGAGACGGAGGCTGAGGACGTTGATGCGGGAGCAGCCTCCGCGGCCGGCGCATCAGGGGGCACCGCCGGAGGCGTCTGGTCCGGGGGCACCACCTGCGCAGCCAGCATCGCCATCACGGCCGCGCCGCAGGCGATCCACCGCACTGCACGAACTGGAAGCCGATCGATCACGCCACCTTTTTCGGCCGAATGAAGCGGTGGCCTGCGGGGGGAGTCATGGATTCGGCCAAGACACCTGTGGTGTGCCTGATTCAGGATCAAAAGTTACAAGACATTGATGTTCAGAGTCCTGTAATGTCATCCTCAGGGATTCGGGGCCGCTTCGAATGCCTCCATACGCCTCGAATTCGATCAACCGACTGGTGCTGCCGACGGGGGCCACGGCGACGCCCGCGGCGGACGCGGCCATGTCCGCTCCCAGACAACGCTGCATTGGGGAACCATCTGCAGCGGTCAGCGGGGTGGTCAGGGCGGAGGCCCGGACCACCATCCATCCAGTGCCATCGTCGAGGAGCCGGATGCTGGCTGGATCGTCGGGGTCGGTCAGGGTGGCGCTCCGGGCCCATGCCATGTCCTGCTCCAGCATCCGACAGGCGCCGCGGAGACGCTCCTGCTCGTGGTGCCGGAACAGGTCGACGCCGAGCGCGGCGAGCACGCCGATGATCAGCATGACCACCAGAAACTCGATCAGGGTGAATCCGCGTCGTGTCGTCATGGTCCCGTGCCCTTGTCCGGGCCCCAGCGGATGGGGCGAACGGGGAACATCTCGTCGGGATCGCCGCCGCGGTTTGGTGCCCGCCCCTCGGTCAGGCCCACGATGTCGTCGAGCGCATGGTCGTACCGGAAACGACTCGTGCCATCGATGAAGACGCTGTCCGCGGCGATGCGGCCATAGACCTGCGATGCGCCTGCCACGTAGATGCTGCTCGAGGGCAGGAACAGGCTTCCGATCACGCTCGTGTCGGTGAAGTTCCACACGAAGAGTGCACTCAGCAGGCTTCGGATGGGATAGATGCGGACTCGCCAGGGTTCCAGATAGCGCGGTTCATCGGGTCTGACCGAGTCGCAGGCCGTGGTCGAGAAGCCCCTTCCCATCCAGGCCTTCATGTGCGGGTCGCCGGTCGCCTTGGTCGGATCGCTCTCGCCCACGCACTGGAAATAGCCGCCGATCCAGCACCGGTTCATGACCAGTCGGTACCCGTTGTTCACCTCCAGGTCGGCATCGGTGGTCAGCTCGACGGTGGTGTTGCTCCAGTTGATGCCCACGGGTGAAAGGTTGAAGAGCGACCACTTGGGCTGCACCACGATCTTCACCGGGCCCTGGATGCGAATGGTGGCGTTGCTGGCGTTCCAGGCTCCATAGACCTCGTAGGTTCCCGCGGTCAGCAGCAGCGTGCAGTTGTTGGTGGTGAGGTTCGTGTTGGTCGAGCCCGTGGGGGAGCCCACGCGAAAGGGGGTCATGGTGCGGGTGCCGCTGGTGATGGAGTTTCCGCCCGTGATGCCCGGCGGGGCGGGCGTTGTGGGCGAGGGTTGGGGCGCCTGCACCATGCGGATCGACTCGTCGGGACTCATCCGCACGGTGGCCACCTTGTCGCGACCTGGCCCATTGACCGGGAACGAGGCGCCCCAGAGGTTGGTGCCTCCGTTGTAGGGGTAGTACACCCACGTGCTCTTGAGGGTGCGGGCATCGGCCGGATCCACGGGCAGCGCCGTGGATTCGAACTGCACGTCGCTGTCGATCCACACGCCGCTGAAGTTGGCGAAGGCGAAGTCCGCCTGGGTGCCCAGATTCACGCGGCGCTGCTCGGCGCTCTTGGGCGCTCGACCCCAGCGACCCACCTGGTTGCTGGTGCCATACATCCACAGCAGCTTGTTGGCGAAGATGGCGTACTGCCCCTTCACGACCTGCGGGATGCTCATGTGCGAGAGCGAGGACCACTTCGAGCCATCACGCGCCGCGGTCACCTGCACCTCGATCTCGGTGGTGGAGGCATCGGGCACGCTCATGGCGGCCGAGGCACCGGATTCGCGCTTGCGGATGTCCACCAGAGACACCGTCACGGTGCCGCCATCGAGGGCATGGTCGCTCAGCAGCCTGCCTCCCGAGTGATTGGTGCGCCAGCCGGTCTGGTCGCTGCGCAGGATGGCCTTGGCCAGTTCGAGGCCGCTGTCCGCAAGTTCGCGAGCCCGCATGGATCCGGCCGCGTTGCGACTGACCAGGAAGCTGGTGTGACGGCTGGCGGCGAAGGCGAGCGTGGCGGTGCCCACCACGAGCATCGCGAAGACCGTGAGCATGAGCGCTGCGCCGCGCCGCATGAAGGTTCCGGCACGATGGATCGGCGGGCGGCTCATGGGCAGTCCGGATGCCTCTGTCCGTTCGGGAGTCGTCCTCCAAGCTCCACATCGACGCCGCCGGCGGCCTCGGCGATGCGGCCCGAGAAGGTGAAACGACGCACGCTGCAGGCGTCGCTCGATTCGACCCGGAAGCCGCCCTGCACCAGCTCGCTCAGCACGGTCCGTTCGGCGAGGCGCGACTGCACCTGCATCGAGAGGCGCAGGGCAGTCCAGTCGGTGGAGAGTGGATACACGGTCCGGTCGTCGCGATCGCTGGTGGTGATCACGCGCAACGTGCCCGTCGAGGCATCCATCACGTACCAGGCCAGCTCGTTCGCGTCGATGCGGTCGTATTCGGCGGTGTTGGTCGCGCTCGAGGTGAAGGGCTCCGATGGCAGCCACAGCAGCACTTCATCGGTGTCCTGGTGCAGGATCAGCCGCGCACGCTCGGCGTGATCGGCCATGCGGGCCTCGGCCCGCGCGACCACGGCAGCCGTCGCTCCCGCCCGGTCCTCTCGCTCCATCAGGCTGGCGGTGGTCGAGAGCGTGCCCGCGACCGCCAGCGCCACCAGCGACGTGATCACCGACGCGATCGACACCTCGATCAGCGTGAAGCCCCGGCGCCTCATGATTCCGACTCCAGAGTCCGGTGCCGCCGGATCGATGCGTACACGGTTCCATCCGGGCCGAAGACCTCCACATCGATGCGGGTGCCCTCGATCCGGACGCCGTTGTACTGGCTGAAGGTGAAGGGCTCGTCGGTCAGCGTGGTGCGCCGACCCAGGCTCGACCAGGCCACGCCCAGGATCGAGTTCCGCTCGACCCCTCCGCCCGCGGGCGGCGCCAGCATGGTGCCCACGGGTTCCTCCACCGCGTGGTCGGACATGCTGCCGTAGGGTCTCTCCATCAGGAACTGCACCTGCTGCTGGGCAGCCTGCATGGCCAGTTGCGTCAACCGGGCCTCGTGCTGGGCGGCCGAGGAGAGTCCAAGGCCCACGGCCGCGGAAGACGCCACCAGGGCCAAGATGACCATGGACATCAGGGCCTCCAGAAGCGTGAAGCCGCGGCGTCGGCCCGAAGGGATGGAAATCGTGGAAACCATCTCAAGCACCTGCTTCGACCATCCGATACGGCCACTGAAGGGCAATGCAAGCCCTTTGGGAAGGTCAGGGAAATTCGTGAATTTTCCCCATGACCGTTTGGAAGGGACTGCCGTGGATCGGACCGTATCCCCACGAGCAGTTCAGAGATGCGACGGATTCATCGCGTGACTACGCACAACGAAAGGAACCCCATGAGCAACTCGAACAACACCTCGAAGAACGGCACCTCGTACAACGGCAAGCGCGGCAAGCGCCGCGGATTCACCCTGATCGAGATCTTGATCGTCGTCGTCATCCTCGGCGTCCTGGCGGCCCTGGTCATTCCGGGCGTCACGGGTGCGCTGAGCGATGCCAACTCGAACGCCGCCGCGGCCAGGGCTTCCCAGATCACCACGATGGTCACCCGGCTGAACAGCTTCAAGCCCGGTGGAGCAAGCATCGCCCTGACCGATGGCACCGTCTATTCGGCGAGCGATCTGGGTGCTCTCGTGACCGCCAACTACTGCACCACCGATGACCTGACGAATCAGGCCAAGGAGGACGGTGGCTGGGTGTGGAACGATTCGACCAAGAAGTTCACCCCCGAGTCCTGAACCCTTCCGGCGGAAGACCGCCGGTCGGCGGACATCAGTGATCAAGAGCTGAGGCACCCCGGCAACGGGGTGCCTCAGCCATTTCCGGGGACAGTCAGTGAAGTGATCCTCGGCATGGGCCGAGGAATGGGACAAGGAGCCCCGCATGCAGCCCCTCCGCAACATCCTCCTACGACCATCGGGCCACGTCGCCACGGATCTGGGCGCGGATGCTGTCCGACTCCTGGCCATGGAGGATGGCGTCATCCGAACGGCCGTGGCCATTCCGGCCCCCTTCGGCAGCGATGGCGGGGGCTGGACTGCAGGCCTGAGCTCCGCGGTGCGGGCGGCCAGTCTTCGTGGACGCGAGTGCCGGGTCACGCTGCCTTCGCGTCTGTTCAGGATGGAAGTCACCAGCATGCCGCCCATGAGCGAGCCGGATCGTGCGCGAAGCGCCCGTTTCGAGGCCATGGATCGCTTCGGCGTGGATCCCGATACCGCCGTGATCCGTCATGTGCCGATTGGCACCGATGCCCGCCAGGTGCTGCTGATGGCCGCCGATGGAGCCACGCTTGGTTCCGCGGTCGGTCCCATGGTCGAGGCCGGTCTTCTTCCCTGCAGCGTGGAGCCTGCCGCGTGGGCGGCGCTTCGTGGAGCCATGGCCTTCGCCGGGTTGGGCGACTCCGGACGCGTCGCGTTCGTCTCGCTCGAGCCGGAACTTGCGTGCGTCACCCTGCTCCAGGATGGCGTGATCGTCTCGTTCCGCTGCGTGCATGGTCACTGGGGCCAGGCCACCGCTGGCACCATGCACCGCCATGCCGTGGCCGAGGCTGAACTCGCCCTCGAGGGCGATGACGAGAGCTGGAAGTGGAGCGCACTGGCCGAGGAGATGGTGCGGGCGCTGCGTGGGAACGGGGGTGAGCAGGCGTGGCCCGAGCGGCTGGTGCTGACCGGCTCCGGCACGGATGAGGCCTCGCTGCGATCGACTCTTTCTGGCGTGTGTGGCGTGCCGGTGGTTTCAGCCCAGAGCGGCGCCTGGGCCAGCGGCGCTCCCGTGCCCTCCGGCGACCTGTGGGCTCCCGCCTTCGGTTCCATGGTCCTCGATGGCCCCCTCGGCATCCGGAGGGCCGCATGACGCTTCCTGCCCTGGTGGATTTCCTGCCGGATGCGACACGCGGCACGATCCGCATGGCTCGCTCTCGCCGACGCACGGCGTTGCTGGCTCTTCTGCTGCTGGCCCTGACGCTGGGCGCCAGTGTGCACAGCCTGAACAGTGCCCGCCGGGCGGAAGCGGCCAAGGCGGTGGGTCTGCGACTGGTTTCGAACCAGGTGGGTGTGGAGGAGGTTCTTGATCGCATGACCGCCGAGCGCAACGAGCTTGAGCGTGCACTGCGGATCACCGATGGCTTCGTGCCGGCGGTCACCCCGTCGGCTGTGGTGGCCACGATCACGCACCTCATGCCCGAGCGCACCGTGCTCACCGGTGTCCGGATCGCCGCCGAGGACTCTCCTCGGCAGCTGAACGTGCTGTTGAAGGG
>JBILWQ010000040.1:0-10137 GCA_044369805.1 Phycisphaerales bacterium | reverse complement strand
CTTGGCCTTGCCCGCGGTCTCCGTGGCCAACGCATCGATGGTGGGTCCGAGCGCGCGGCATGGCATGCACCACTCGGCCCAGAAGTCGACCAGCACCGGAACGGGGCTCTTCAGGACCTCGGACTCGAAGTTGGCGTCGGTGAACTCAAGCGTGCTGGGGCTGGCCATGGATGCCTCGCGGATTCTGTGGGTGTGCCGCAGCGCGGACCTCCCGCCTGCGGGAGCGGGATCCTAGCACCTGCCCAACGCCCCAAGCACGGCCCGAAGTTGCGCGTGCTCGGCCACATCGTGCACGCGGAGCACCGCCGCACCACCGACGACCGCCTGACCCGCGGCCGCCAGCGTGGCAGGCAGTCGATCCGCAGGCTCGCTCGCGCCACAGGCCGCCCCCAGGAAACTCTTGCGGCTCAAGCCGATCAGCAAGGGAACCCCGATCGCCGCGAATTCACCCAGCCGGGCCAGCATGGCGAAGTTCTGCTCGACGCTCTTGCCGAAACCGAAGCCCGGATCGATCAGCATCCGGCTGCGTGGAATGCCCGCCCGCTCCGCCTCCACGACCCGACCGGACAGGAACGCGGCCACATCCCTCACCACGTCGGCGTATTCCGGCGGCTTCAGGTACTTGTGGCTGTAGTGATCCTGCCCGGGCGGGACCCGACGATGCATGAGCACCAGCCCCGCGCCCGATCGGGCCACCCATGGGATGAGTGCCGCATCCTCGAGCCCTGCGCTCACGTCATTCACGATCCAGGCGCCCGCCCGGATCGCGGCCTCGGCCACCGGCGCCAGCGTGGTGTCGATGCTGATGGCCACGTCGCTGCGCTCCCGGATGCCCCGGATCACCGGAACCACGCGGCGGATCTGCACCTCGGCCGGGATCCGTTCCGCGCCAGGCCGCGTGCTCTCGCCTCCCACGTCGATCAGGTCCGCCCCCTGCCGAACCATGTCCAGCGCATGCTTCACGGCCAAGGCCACATCCAGGCCTCGACCCCCGGCATGGAAGGAGTCGGGCGTGCAGTTGACGATGCCCATGAGACGCGGGCCTGGCGTCCGCTCACCCAGAAGCGCCTCGATCTGCGCCGAGGGCGCCTGCGCGATATCGCGGGTCCCGTTCACGGCTCGCGTGCACCCTCCTCATCCGCGGCCGGAGACGGCTCCTCCGTGGGTTGGGTTCGGATTCGATAGAGCTCCACCATCACGCCCATGACGCCGGCGGGCACCATGGTGGCCGTCTCCACCCGAGCATCCTGCACCTGCATGGCGAAGGCCACAGGCTCGAGGTTGGGCGGTGCATCCGGAAGCTCCAGTCCACCACCCGGGAAGCTGGCCGCCGCCTGACGGACCACCGACAGCAGGGAACCCACGCCGACGTAGGCCTCGACATCAGGCCCGGGCAGCAGCCACGCTCGCAGCGCGGCGATGGCGGGACTGCTCTCGAGGGACGGACCACCCTCGATCGTCTCGACGCATCGCTTGAGCACGTCGGGCCGCTGGCTGAAGGTGATCAGCATGCCATCTGGAAACGTCTTGACGAATCCGGTGGCTCCGCGCGGGCCGAACACCAGCGACTGTGCCATGCGGCGCATCGGATTGGGCCTCGCACGACCTCCCGCCACGGGCTGCTCGACCACGCTCCACGCGTCGGCCACGGTCCCGTCCTTGGTGGTCTTGCCCTCCTCCCAGACCACCTTGGTCTCCATGCCATCGCGGGTACCCGAGAGGCCGGTCATCCACGCCTTCAGCAGTTCGCGAGCCCGGGCGGAATCGGCGGTGCCCAGCCACAGGCACGCCTCGTTGAGCAGGCCTCCGCCCGCCACCCCGAGCTTGCTGGGGTAGATGGCGAACTCCACCCGGCGGATGAGCTGTCGATTCGCCATGATCCACTCCGGCATGGCCGGCGCCGAGGGCGCCATCGGTCGGAGTTCCTCCAGGGCCTCCACGCCGCCAAGTCCCGATGGATCGATCGAGGCCGCCAGCACGACCGGTCCCTTGGGCAGGTGCGAAAGTCCAACCGCGTCTGCCGCTGGCCCACCGCGCGTGGCACGGCCCAGCGGCTTGGCGGGATCCATGATGGCGAAGCTGCGCGTCGAGACCCCCAGGGGGTCGAAGTCCACGCTGAGCACGCCATCGAGAAGGCCATCGGCCGGATCGATCGGTTCATCGGAATCCGAGTCGCCGGTCGCCGGGCCCGACGGGGCAGGCTCGGGTTCGGCGGCTGGCGGGGCAGCGGCGGGACCCTTGTCCAGGATCTGCTGCATCTGCTTCACGTCCTCCTGCGTGACGGTTCCGTCACCATCGAGGTCGGCGCGGCCACCCTTCCTGCCCATGTCGATCAGCAGCGCACCCATGTCGCCGGAATCCACCTCTCCGCTGCCGTCGATGTCGCCACGAAGCTCATGCCCGGCGGGCGCAGCGCCTGCCGCCGCGCGCCGTGAACGCGCAGGCCGGCGCACCGACTGATCCTCGCGACCCTGTCCCGCACCACTGGCCCTCCGCATTGCGGCACCCTGCCGCCGGGCATCGGCCGTGGCCTCGGGTCCAGCCCATGCCGCCAGGTCGCCGCCGGTCAGCACGCTGAAACCTCGCTCGCCCAGGCGCGACTGCAGCCACGCCGACATGCCGGTGGAGATGGCGTAGGCGTCGACCAGCCGGCGATCCGTCGAGAGCAGGACCCGACGATCGAGCGTCCGCGCATGAAGCGAACCCAGCTCGGGGTGGCGATGCACGACACCCTCAGGCGTCTCCACCTTCTCGAAGTTGGTCTGCAGGAACGCCTGGGCATCGGTGACGGGGACCAGCATGGCCGGCACCGCCTTGCCCTCCTGCATCTGGAACCACATCACGAACGCGCCGGACTCGTCGATGCCGCCACCCAGGCCCAGCCGGCTCTTGAAGAGATCGATCGGACGCATGGGCAGGGCCGCCTCGCCCTGCCCCACACTGGCCAGACACTCGGCCAGGTCATCCGCAGCCAACCTGGGATTCGGCATGGCCACCAGACTGATGGCCTTGGTGGGCACAAGATCCAGCGTCTGCCGCCAGGCCGCCGCGTCCGGCATGCGGCGCACCGGTGGATCGGCGGGCGAAGCCCCAAGAAGGGTCAGGGCCAGGGGGATGAGCATGGATCGATGCAGGGTCATGGGAGCCTCCGGTGTGAACCCGCCGGACGGGTGCGGCGTGCACCCGGGTTCCGGAACCTCCTACTGTACGCCCTCATGGCTGAGCCCTCGCCCATCCCCTGCCTGACCGGATGCCTGCTGGCCCTGCTGCTTGCATGGCTGCTTGGGGCCGCCATGCGGTCACTCCGCATCAGGCATGCGTGGATCCTGAGTGGCGTGATCACCGGCGTCGCACTTGGACCGACCGGCCTGGGCCGGATCGCGCCGGCCACGCAGGCCTCGCTCTTCCATGGCGCCACGAGGCAGCGCGATGAAGCGGCCCTTGCCGAACGCACGCTCGAGGTGGCCCGTGCCGCTTCGCGTTCGCGCGCGGCATCGCTGGATCCGGCAGACGAGACCCGACTTGAAGCGGAGGTCATGGCCTCGCACGAACGGCTTCGGGATGCGCGGGAGACGTTCGACTTCCCGGCGATGTGGCTGGTCTCCCTGCTCGCCACCTTCGTCATGGTCGGCGTGTCACCGCTCCTGGGGCGCGTCGCCCTTTGGCGTGGCGGTGGTCCCGCCATCGGCGTGTGGAGCGCATCGCTGCCCGCGGCTGGACTTCTTGCAGCGCTGTCGCTTCACGGGTCCGCGTCGCCGGAAACGTGGTGGATCATCGCCGCGGCCATCGCGTGCGTGGGTGGAGCGCCGCCTCGCATCCGCGACCGCTGGATCACCGCGCAACTGGCCGGGCCGCTGGCTGGCGGGGTGGAAGTGGCATGCGCCGTGGCGGGCATGGCGGCGTTGGCGCTGGTGCTGGCCGGTGCCGCGGCGGGCATCTGCGACGAGCCGGCGTGGCTGATGCCGTGGGCAGGACTGCTGGCCGCGTGGGGTCTGGCGTGGGCGCCGGCCCCGGCCCTGCGTCGTCTGGCACGCGGGGCTCTCGCGGGCGCGGTCGCCATCGCCTGCACCCGGCTGGAACTGGCCGCGGACTGGCGCGGCTGGATCGCGCTGTGGACGCTGGTGGCCATCGAGGATCTGCGATGGCTCGGCGCCACGTTCGGCCTGATGCTCTGGGGAGGACTGGGCTGGACGAAGTCGCTCCGGGTCTGCCTGCCGCTGGCGGACAGCTCGCCTGCAGTCGCCGCCCTCGCCTCCACCGCGCTGCTCGCGAACGCCATGCCGGCATGGATGGCCGCCGCCATGATCGTGGCCGCGGCGGCCGTGTCGCTCATGGAACCCCTGCGGCGGAGCACGGCCGCGCATCTGGAACGGACGCTCTCGGGCGCGTGAGCGGATTCAGCGGGCCAGCGCCTGCTCGATCGCCTGGGCAAGGGCTGCATCACCCGGCTTCACGCTGCTGGCGTACATGGCCACGGGCTGCCCGTCCTTCCCGACGAGGTACTTGCTGAAGTTCCACCCCGGCAACTTGCCGGTGCGCGTGCCCAGGAATTCGTAGAGCTCGCTCTGGCCGCTGCCCGACTTCACCTGCACCTTCTCCAGCATCGGAAAGGTGACCTTGAACTTCGTGGAGCAGAATTCGCGGATCTCCGAAGCCGAGCCGGGCTCCTGGCCGCCGAAGTCGTTGCAGGGCACGCCCAGGACCACCAGCCCACGGTCGCGATACTTCTGGAAGAGCGCTTCCAGATCCGCGTACTGCGGGGTGAAGCCGCACCGGCTGGCCACGTTCACCACCAGGACCACCTTGCCCTTGTAGTCGGCCAGGTTGGCGGGCTGGCCATCGAGCGTCTTCATCTGGATCGAGTGCATGGATCGGTCCTTCCACTTCTGCGAGAGTTCGGGAGTCTGGGGTGCGGACTGGGCGCAGGCAAATCCCGTGACGGCAGCCAGACTGGTCGCGGCGGCGAGCACGATGCGATGGAACACGTGGGGCATGCACGCCCTTTCGCCGGGCGTTTGGGGCTGGATTCCCTGAGTTAGGATCAACGTCGTGACGCATGGATCGCAGATCACCACGCCCCCCCTTCCGGGACCTCCAGCCCTGGTCGACCTCTCGGGCCCGCGTGCAGCCGCGGTCATGACCCGGGTCCGCCGGACGCTGGCCACCTTCGGAGATCCCGCAATCGCCATGCGCCGGGCCGCCGATGCCGCCGACGGCGCTGCGCGGATCCTCGGCACCTCTGCTGGAAGCATGGGTTCGAGCCTCGGCCTGACGGGCTGCCCCGTGGCCGCAGCCTCTCGGCTTCCGGAGGATCGACCACTGTGGATCCTGGGTGACCTTCGCGGCGATGCGCTGGCGCTGGCCACCGCGCTCGCCTTCGTGGATGAGGCGGATGGCGGCGAGGGCAATGCCTTCGTGGCCCTCCTCGGCGACTGGTGCGGCGGCACCTCGGGTGACCCCGTCACCGCGACCATCGTCCTTGAGCGATTCAATGCCGCGCCGGATCGAACCCTTCTGCTCCGGGGCGATCGCGAGTGGCTTGCCTCGGCGAACCCCGAGGTCACGCTGCCGGAGGCCTCGCATGCGGGCCGCATGGTGGTGCACGAGACGCACGCGACGACGCACCGGCAATGGATGGACGCGCTGGCGCTGGTGGTGCCCCATCTGCCGGTTGCGGCTCTGCTCAGCGATGGAACCTTGCTGGCCCACGGATCCGTGCCGCGCCCATCGCGGCTTGTCGGACTGGGCGACTGGAACCAGCTGCAGGCCAACGAACCGGCACTGCGCGATTTCGCCTTCGGCCGACTTCATCCACGCGAGGAGCGCGTGCAGGCCGGTGACCGCGAGGGCGGCGTGATCGCCGGCTGGGCCGATTTCCACGAAGCCATGGCTCAACTCGCCCGCCTGGCCGATCGCCCCGTGCATCGCCTGGTTCGGGGCCAGGATGCGGCGCCCGAGGGGCACCGATGGTTCCGTGCCTGTGGCGAGGGCCGCGTGCTCACCCTGACCACGATGGCCGACCGGCTCACGGGTGGATCCGCCGAGGGACGCCGCTCTCCGTGCATCGCGCGGCTCAAGTCCGGTCGGCTCCGGGTGGTGCAGCTGGACCTGCCGGAGGACGTGATCCATCTGGCGGAGCAGCTCTTTCCTCCGCAGGGCGGGAACGCGGCAGCTCCCGCTTCCCTGCCCGCGCGGGTGGCCGCGCGCCACGCCGCGACGTCGTCAGCCACCCCGGTGCAGGGCGTCGCTGGATCCGTGGATCCGGCCATCGATGCCCGCCGCGAGCCCGTGGCCATGGACATGGCCTTCGAGCGCGGCCTGCGACTGCTGAAGTCACGGGCCTGGAGCGGCGCCCGGGACGCGTTCCGCGAGGTCACGGCACCCGGCGCACTGCATGACGCCGCGATCATGAACCAGGCGGTGGCCTGCCTGGGGCTGGGCGCACCAGGGCACCAGGATGCGCTCGCATGCCTGCGGCAACTTCGTCACGCGCACCCCAGGCGAGCCGAGGTGCTCTTCAACCTGGGCATCGCCTTCCTGGCCGGTGAGCGCAATCCGAGCGAGGCGGTTCGATCGCTCCGGCTGGCCGTGGAGATCGCACCGGACCTGGCCGACGCCTGGTGGGCGCTGGGCCTGGCCGCCGCCATGCGGCACGACGCCGCCATGGCCGCCTCGGCGTTCGCGCGCGCCGCGGAGGGCGGCTGCCAGCTGCTGGCTCCGGGTTCGCTGCACGGCGGCATCCCGATCCGTGAACTGCTGCCGGCCATGAACGCGCTCCGCGGACTGGCTCGGCATCAGCCCACGATCGATCCGGTCTTCGTGCCGCTGCACGCCTGAAAACGTGGCCGGCCCCAGGATGGATCGGGACCACGATCCGCACCTGAGGCCGGTCGAGATTCTCGTGTCAGCGTGAGGAGACGCTCAGAGCACCAGCCGGATGCCGGCGCAGTTGCGGAGCCTCTCGAAGAAGCCGAGCCGCTGCTCGTCGTCCACCACGGTGGTGTCCACGCTCATGCTGCACCAGCGACCCCCCGAACTTCGGCGAAGCTCGCCGAGCCGGACCGGATGGTCCTCGAACGCCTGCTGCACGGCCAGGCGTATGTGGGCTTCCTGACCCGCGATCACGCGGTAACCCCATTCGCACGGGTAATCGAGTTGGGGCCATCCTTCCCTGTCACGTTCGCTCATGTGTGGTGCCTCCTGACGGGTACACCGTGGATAATGACGCGGGCTCCGGCAAGAAATCATTCCCCGCACATCAGGTTTTTGTGTGCCCAGAGCCACCCCGAACGGCGATTTCAGCCTTCCAGCGGCAGTCGTCGGGCCAGATCGATCCAGGCCCGGTGCGACGCCTCGAGCTGCACCATGGAATCGCCGCCGAACTTCTCCATGAAGGCCCGCGCGATCTCGAACGCGACCACGTTCTCCAGCACCACGCTCGCGGCGGCGATGGCGCTGATGTCGCTGCGTTCGTAGGCACTGGTGACCGCCGCCTTCGTGTTCAGGTCCACACTGGGCATGCCGCGCAGCAGCGTGCTGATGGGCTTCATGGTGCCGATGACCACCACGGGCATGCCGTTGGTCATGCCGCCCTCGAGGCCACCGGCGTTGTTGGTGGTGCGCACGAAGCCCAGGTGCGGCTCGTTCCTTCGCGAGGCGTCGAAGGCGATCGGATCGTGAACCTGGCTGCCGGTGTGGAACGCGCACGCTCGCCCCATGCCGATCTCGACGGCCTTGAAGGCCTGGATGCCCATGACCGCGCCGGCCAGCCGGGAATCCAGCCGTTCATGCCACTGCACGCAGGTGCCCAGGCCGATCGGGCAGCCGAAGACGTGCGCTTCCACGAGTCCGCCCACGGTGTCCTTGTCCACCTTGGCCTGATGGATGCGGTCGATGAGCCTCGCGCTGGCCTCGGCACAGGGCATGCCCACCTCGCTCGCGTGCATTCCACATCGAGGCTGGCCCGGACGTAGCCGAAGCTCTCGATGCCGAATCGCCGCAGAAGGCACCGGGCGAGCGCTCCGGCCGCCACGCGTGCCGCGGTCTCGCGGGCACTGGCGCGCTCGAGCGTGGTTCGGCAGTCCGTCGTGAGCCACTTCACGCTGCCCGCCAGATCGGCGTGTCCGGGCCGCGGCTGGTGCACGGGCGGCGTCTTCGAGACGTCGTCGAGCCGGCTATCGCGGTTGGGAATGCGAAGCACCACCGGACCACCCATGGTGCGTCCCCGCATGACGCCGGAGAGCGGCTCGGCGGCATCAGTCTCGATGCGCTGACGGGCCCCGCGGCCGTAGCCCGCCTGGCGTCGGCGAAGCTCGGCGTTGATGAAGTCCAGGTCCACCTCGAGATCCGCGGGCAGACCCTCGACCACGGCCAGCATGCCGGGTCCGTGGCTCTCGCCGGCGGTCATGAAGCGAAGCGACATGGGGCCGATCATACGCACGACAGCGCAACAGGCCGCAAAAGTCAGGCGCTCACTGCGGTATCGGGGGCGGGCGCCGCTGCCGGCTCAGCCATTGCGGCCCACCACCAGACGCCGGCAGCCAGCGCCGCGAAGGCGGCAAGCGAACCGAAGGCCATGTCCATGCTCGAGAGGTCGGCGATGTTGCCCACCAGCGGAACGCCCGGCACGTCGCCCAGCAGATGGATGGCCAGGATCGCGATCGCCATGCCGGTGCCACGCTCGGCCGGATGCACCACCTGCACCAGTTGCGCATTCACGGGCCCGGTGCTCATGACCAGCGCGAGACAGGCAACCGTGACGCTGGTCCACACGAGCCATGGCTGATGGGCCACGACCACAAGCAGCACGCACGGGACCGCGATCGCGCTGGTGATGGCGCACACCCGCAGGTGCGCCGACGGGCATCTTCTCGACCACGCGTCGCTCCACCATCCGCCGGCCAGCGTGCCGAACAGGCCGGTGCAGGCCACGATCGCGCCGAAGATGGTGCCCGCCTGCGCACCTCCCATGCCCTTGGACTTGTCCAGATAGAGCGGCGCCCAGTACGCCAGGCTTCCGAAGCAGGCAGTCTGCGCGGCGTAGCCGAGCGTGCACCGCCGCCAACGGGCGTTGCCCCACATGGTGAGGAGCGCAGCCAGGGTGGGCGGTGCGTGACCCCCGACGCCGTGACCTTCCATGGCGCCTCGGGGCGGATCGCGAAGGAGATAGATGAGCACCGCGAGCAACAGGCCAGGCCCACCGGCGACGAGAAAGGCGTGCTTCCATCCCCAGTGCGTGCCCACCACGCTGCCGATGGTGAATCCGATGGCTGCACCCACCGGAATCGCGGCGTTGAAGATGGACATCACGCGGCTTCGCAGTGACGGCGCGAATTCGTCCGCCAGCAGCGCTGGCGCCACGCTGGCATAGGCGGCCTCGCCGACGCCGGTCACCGACCGCACGAGCAGCAGGCTCCAGAAGCCCACGGTCCATGCACCAGCCGCGGTCAGCACGCTCCAGAACGCTACCGCGAACGCCAGCATGTGCAGACGGTTCACGCGGTCGGCGAGCAGCCCGAAGAAGGGCGCCGTGAGCGTGTAGACCAGGATGAACGCCGAGTAGAGCCAGCCACTCTGGCCATCGGTGAGGCCAAGGCCTCCGTCGGCCTCGGGCTTCTGCAGCACCGGCAGCAGGCTGCTGATGACGAAGCGGTCGGCGTAGTTCAGCAGGTTGAGCGAGCTGAGCACGGCCAGCGCAAGCCATGCCTGCCTGCCCAGGGTTCGGCCGCTCATGCGCCCACCGCCTCATCGACCAGCCTTCGGAACAGCCCGGCGGGTGCCGGGTGGCCCGCGAACATGGCGAACTGCATCTCGGCCTGCCGCACGAACATCTCGGTGCCATCCACCACCCTGGCGCCGCGCGAGGCGGCCTCGCGCACCAGCGGCGTGCGGCGCGGTCGGTAGACGGTGTCCATGACGACCACGCGATCATCGAGGGTCACATCGTCGGGAAGCGGGCTGGCGGAGGCGTCGGGGCCGCCTTCCATGCCCAGGCTGGTGGCGTTCACGAATCCATGGAAGCATCCGCAGCCCAGTTCGCCGGCACGGCCCGCCACCACGTGTGTCTGGCCGCCGCCCGGCAGTGGCCTGCCGTTCAGGTCCCTCTCGATCGACTCCGCTCGGGACTGCGTGCGGTTG